>QMVM01000065.1 GCA_003661105.1 Methanosarcinales archaeon
AGGGTGCTTTCTTGACACAAAAGAATTTACAAGAGAGGAAATCGATGAACTTTATACGAAACGGTGGTTGATCGAAGTGGACTTCAGGTTCATCAAAACAGTTCTCCAGATGGATATTTTGAGGTGCAAAACACCTGACATGGTTTGTAAGGAAATCTGGGTGAATTTACTGGCGTATAATCTGATCCGAACGGTCATGGCGCAAGCGGCGCATCGTCACAATCTTCCACCACGAACACTGAGTTTCAAAGGCACGTTACAGCAGTTAAATGCATTTAAGAAGAGATTTCTGCGCACTGCCAAAAAGCGTTTGTCTACTATGTACGGACATCTTCTGAAAGCTATTGTCAGTCATCGCGTGGGGAACAGACCCGGGCGTAGTGAACCGCGTGCCGTCAAACGACGGCGTAAACCTTATCCGTTACTCACTAAACCACGGGAAGAAGCTCGCAACGAATTACGTAGAGGTGGGGTGTCTGCTTAAGGTAGTGCCATTAGTCTATGCCCAATTTCTCCCGGAATAGAAGCAAAAACCCCTCAGCCAACCTATTTGATGAGCTCACGTACGTTTGTAACAGTAGGACTTTGGCAACTTCGGCTGGATCGGCTGGCGGTCTGCCGGGTCCCTGTTTTCTGGGGGGTGTTCTCTTTTTTATCCGTTCACCCGCCTCGCAGGTGGGATCCCTTGTGTTATCCGGATAGTAAATCATCTCGTAGATCTGCGCATGGTCATATTGCACCCAGTCGGTTGTTACCGGTTCTTTGCTATCGTATTCAAATCCCCCATCCCGAACACCCTTTATGATCTTTCTACAGTTCTTCGCCGCGCTGTTTGGAGGGAATAAGATGAGATTGACCGATAAGTATATAAATATAGCGGTATATACGTGTATCTAATGATTGACTTAGCCACTGCTTTTGCGGTGTCTATTAGCGAAGGAAATACCCGACTTGGCATATTTGTGGCTGAGCATATTTGTCAAAGTGTTCTGCGGCATCGAGTGGGTCGGTCGAGTAATATTGTCCCAAAGCCGGTCATCATGCAGACA
The DNA here is from genome assembly GCA_003661105.1 of Methanosarcinales archaeon. GTDB lineage: Archaea > Halobacteriota > Methanosarcinia > Methanosarcinales > Methanogasteraceae > Methanogaster_A. Next base: position 1,050 of record QMVM01000065.1, read on the forward strand.
TCCTTGTCGATCACAGCCCCCACATCTCAAACCCGATGACCGGCTGGTCCAGCCCGAAGTTCAGTATCACACCAGGATGCACCTCTCCAAAGACCCCGGCACGCCTGCCACCATCAACAATAATGTCTGCCCTCCTGCCATCGATAAACGCAGGGTCATCAGACTCAGTGATCTCATAAGCAACCACCCGTTCGTGCATCACAGCATCCACTATTGACCCAATCTCGCTAAAGTTTGCATGCGGGTCGATTGCAACCGCTGCAAGATGTATATCATTCCTGCCTGAAGCGACCACGTCCCCGACCTCGAAGATGCGCTGCGGCAGTTCACGGTGCTGGTTAAACGAGAGTATCTCAAGTAGGTTCGGAAGGATCGTCGTGCGCAGCATCGTCTGCTCTATTGTGATCGGGTGCATGACTCGTGTGGCGCTTGTGTGCGGTCTCTGCATCTTCTCGAAATGCACACTCTCATTTGTTAGCGTAAACGGCATGACTTCGTAAAAACCAAGCCCCACCATGATATCGCGAAGATCTGCCTTTGCAAGAGATACAAAGTGCTCTTCTCCGATGGTCATCGTCTCAGGAAGCATCGGTGCGATTCTTTCGTACCCATACCCGATCGCAACATCCTCGAAGAGGTCATAATCGTGCATGATGTCTGCACGGTACGCGGGCACGCTCACCTCGATCACATCGTCAGAGCGAGAGAGCGGCACCGCCCCAAAACACATCCTTCCAAGGCACTGCATGATCTGGTCGCGGCTAATAGTAAGCCCGAGCAGAGCGTTTGCACCGCTGGCCGAGATCCGGCGCGTCACAGGATCGAGGTTCGGCGTCGTGCATCCGGTATCAGGCATCTGTATCCTCACAGACTCGATCTTCCCGCCGCGTTCAGCAAGTGCGGTTGTTACGATGTTTAGTGCAACAGATACGGATTTGTCCATGCCGGTAACCTCGATGAACAGATCTTCGGTCTCGTCTCTCACGCGTGTCAGTGTACCGTTAATGATCGGCGGAAAGGATAACACGTTTCCAAGAGAATCGAGGATCAGAGGATATTTATCGAATTTTTCGACGAGATGTGCGAATTTAATCCCTTTCGGATGCTTGTCCAGAATCTCATCCATCGACATCGGAACATCGAAATCAAGTGGAACGAATTCAAAGGTTGGGTCTGCTGCGACGTACTCAAACGGCGGGGTCACACGGTCGAGATCGTGAACGCCGATCGATACCTTCGAGCGGTTGCGCCCGATTCCCCAGTGCAGATCCTCCTGCAGGCTCATCAACGACTCTATGGAGTATGGGGTAAATTTGACGCCCTTTACCACTGCGCAGGCAAGATGCGGGCGTATCTTTCCGATCTCGTGGTCGGATGTGATCGTAATCCCTGACTGCCCGACAACGTATTCAGGAATACCTGTTTCTATATCGAGAAAACCGCGCATAGCCCTGGCTACGCCTTCGACGCTGTAGAGGTCAGGACGGTCAGGAAAGAACTCAATGTCCACGTAATCGTCATACACGCGCTCGATGTCGGCACCGATCATCGGGATGCGGTCAAGTATTGTATCCCGATCCGTCCCGATCAGATTCTCAAGATCGGTGTAATAGAGGGTGATTACCGGCATGGTAGAGACTTAAACGCGGTTGTAATTAAGGATTACGAGAAGACATGGATTCCTGTAGAGCGCGTTCATTATCCATCCCGATGGTAATCAGTGAGATGTATAATAATGTATATGCTAATATATTAATGAGGAGCGTATACACGATGATCGGGCTATCGATGCCGCCGCCTTCGCTTGTCAGGTCAGGATGTAGTAGTGGAGTCCAGAGTTTGATCGAGAGGTAGCTCATCGGCACAGCCGCGAATGCAATGATTCCAAATACCGCCGATGTCCGTGCACGGCTCTCTGACCTCATCGCACGCCGTAGCATCAGATACGCTACATACAGCAAAAACAAGATTAGTTGAAAGGTAAGGCGCGGAGTCCATTCCCAGTAGACACCATCCCATGCACTACTTGCCCATATCATGCCGCTTAGGAGATTAAGAGCGCAGAAAACAGTACCAATTTCAGCAGATGACGCCGCAAAGACATCCCATTTCATTGTAGAGGTCTGGAGATACCTGATGCTTGCTACGAATACCAGGAAGAACGCCAGATATGAGGTCCATGCGAGCGGGACGTGGAAATAGAATATCCTAAAACTATCGACATGGTTTTGCCATTCATCATCGCTCCAGAATGATGGACGTTTGCCTGGGTTGATCGCTGGGCTCGTGAAGGTCATATAGATTGCCGCGATCAGGACTACAGCGGTTATCAGGTAGAGTATGTTGCGTTTATTCATATTTACAGGTAAGCCATCCATTCAGCCATTGAGTACTCGAATCCTTCCATCAATTCGAAATTGACCTCTCCGAGCTGCAGGGGTTCGTTCTTGCACAATCTCGCAGTTCCACATTTCTTGTAGCATGACCTGCATGGTTCCATGAAAGTTGATGTGGCACCTGATATATTAAACGCTTGGGTGGGGCAGTGCGTCGCGAACGCCTGACCCTGATAACAACATCTACGCACCACCACGCAATAATAAGCACTATAGATGATATTGGCCAGTCACTGATCTACTTCGTATGCGGTGTGTGGGCGGGTTCACATTTCAGGCAGATCCGAACCTCATCCCGATCCATAGTGTGGGAGCAAGAATGTCGCGCGGACCTGGAATATAACTATAAACTCACGCAGGCGGCTTTGCAACCAGATGCACATCCCCTGTTCCGAGATTGATCGGCTGTCCGACGATTACGTTCTCGGTGACGCCGCTTAACTCATCAATGTCGCCGCGTATGCCCGCATCGATCAAGTGATTCACGGTCACCTCGAATGCCGCCCGGGCAAGGATGCTTGCCTTCTCGCCTGATAGTCCGTGCCTTCCGATCTGCTTGACCTCTCCGTCGCAGGTCATCATGTCTGCTGCAAGCATGATGTGTTTTACATCCACGTTTAATCCCTGCTCGCGCAGTGTCTCCATGATCTCCTTTATAATTGAGTTTCTGGCAGCCTCGATCCCGAAGACCTCGCACATCTCGCCTGGGTGGTTGGAGGTCGTTCGGGCAGGATCGACGCCATCAATCTCGAAAATCTCCTGAAGTGCCGTGCCTTCGGTATAGAGTATGTATTCAGAACCTTCCTTTTGTATGACTACCCGTGGGATTGCCTCAATGCCTTTGATCAATACTTTCTTAAGATTCCTGCCTAATTGCACCAGGGAACCAAGATTGGACTCCTTCGGACTGAGTTTGAGCGTGTACCCCTCCACCTCGATTGGGATCTTTAGTTTGGCTTCGAGTTTTTCGATGACGTCGGATAGTGTCAGGTCTCGTTCATATAAGGTATCCTCATCCACTTCGATTAAGATTACCAAATTTGCGCGGTCCGTAATAATTCCACCCAGATCAGGGATTATCGTCTTCTGGATCTCCCATGCGACACTTTGAGCTTTCTTCTTGCTTACGCCGTCTTTCAGGTACACGGTCATCACCGGTGTACTCGGGTTCTTTCGCGCATCAAGGATCTCGATCAGTCTCGGTAGCCCGAGCGTTACGTTGATCTCGGCGACACCGGCATAATGGAAGGTACGCATCGTCATCTGTGTGCCAGGTTCGCCTATCGACTGAGCGGCGACCACGCCAACCGGATCGCACGGCTCGATGCAAGCAGCCGTATACCCGGCCATAATGTGATCGATGATCTCATCAAGTTGTTCCCTATTCGGTTTGACTTTTAGGAGTTCCTCTCGCAAGGTATCCCTGATCTTTGGTGGCAATGAGAGCACACTTACACTCTTCTCGATACTATCTGCTGTTACGGTCATTCTGGTGCCTCCATCACGTCCTTTACAATTCGCTGTATATGGCTACGATCGAAGCCGCGCGACGGGTCGACTCCATCCTCGCCGTATTTTGCCTGCACAACCACGCCACGGGTATCCCTAACCGTACCATCATGCTGCGCCTCCAGATCCTGAAGCGCATTCACCATCCTCCGCTGGAGATACCCCGACTGGGACGTCCTGACAGCAGTGTCCACGAGACCTTCCCTGCCACCGATGGCATGGAAGAAGTACTCGACCGGGGAGAGCCCGCTCTTATACGATGCCTGCACAAATCCGTGCGCCTCTGCACCGCGATCCCCTTTCTTAAAATGTGGAAGCGTTCTACCGGAGTACCCGCGCTGGATGCGGGCACCCCGCACCGACTGCTGTCCGACACATGCCGCCATCTGTGCAAGATTCAGCATCGAGCCCCTGGCTCCTGAAACCGCCATCGCAACTGCCGAGTTGTCGATACCAAGATGCAATCCTGCCTTGTCGCCAGCCTCGTCACGAACCTTTCCGAGAATCTGCATGATCCGAAGCTCAAGCGTCTCTTCACTGCTTCGCCCGGGCAGCAACTCAAGTTCGTTATGTTCATACTTGTCGATCAGACTTGCGATACTCTCCTTTCCGTACATCGCGTCCTTATTGATCTCCTGTATCTGTTTGACCGCCTCTTTCGGAATGTCCTCATCATCTATTCCGAAACTGAATCCATGATACATGATGCCCCGGATCGCAAGGTTTGTCATATTGTCAATAAATGCTGCCCCTGCAGCAGGTCCAAACTCCCTGATAACCTTGTTTACGATCTTTCCCTTGAACGCGCCGATTGATTTCTCATCGATGGTTCCACAGAGCAGTTCCCCATTCTTTATGACGACGTAAGCATCGTTCGGGCAGTTCTCCTTCTTGCACCCGTCCACGCATTCCACGCATATCTCCGCCTCATATTCGAGGTTTAGTCCTTCCGGTAGAATCTGGCTGAATATCTGCTTTCCGGTCCAGTAGGGTATGTCATCCTTGATATGGTCCGGCGGCGGCAGGTCGCGTACACCGGTCTTTCGCAGGATATCAAGTGCACTATTCTTATCAACCGCCTTCTCCCGCGTCAGGAGGAACATACCTGTTATGTGATCGTGTATTCCGCCGATGATCGGACCACCAAATCTTGGCGAGAGGATGTTTTCCTGAACCCGCATCAGTATCGCCGCCTCTGCCCTTGCCTCCTCGTTCTGCTGTACGTGGAGATTCATCTCATCGCCATCGAAATCAGCGTTGTATGGTGGGCAGACTGCGGGATTTAACCGGAACGTCTTTCCGGGCATGACCTTGACCTCATGCGCCATGATGCTCATCTTGTGAAGCGACGGCTGCCTGTTGAAGAGTACGATGTCGCCATCCTTAAGATGCCGATCCACGAACCATCCGTATTCGAGCATTCCTGCGATCTCCTCACAGGTTGTATCGCTAATTCGCAGTCTGTGTCCATCTGTCCGGACCACGTAGTTCGCGCCCGGGTGATTGCGCGGACCGCGGTGCACATACTCCCTGAGCTCCTCGATGTTTCTCGGCACAACCTTAAACGTGAGCGTCAGTTCTCTTGCAATCGCCTCAGGAATGCCGACCTCATTGATCGACAGGTTGGGATCCGGCGAAATAACAGTCCTCCCGCTGAAGTTGACCCGTTTACCAGAGAGACTTCCTCTGAACCGCCCTTCTTTCCCTTTCAGACGCTGAGACAGAGTCTTCAAAGGTCTTCCGCTCCTGTGCCTTGCCGGAGGTATCCCTGAGACGCTGTTGTCCATAAAAGTTGTTACATGGTACTGCAAGAGTTCCCAGAGATCCTCGATGATCAACTGCGGCGCGCCCGCTTCCTTGTTCTCCTGGAACCTCTGATTTATCCTGATAATATCAACAAGTTTGTGTGTCAGATCGTCCTCACTTCGCTGCCCGGTCTGGAGTGTGATCGATGGACGCACCGTTACAGGCGGCACAGGCAGCACCGTCATGATCATCCATTCGGGGCGCGCGTTGTTTGGATCCATGCCAAAGACCGGGAGATCTTCATCTGGTATGTGCTCGAACCAGTTCCTGATATCACTCGGAAGCATTTTGTCCCCGTCCTCAGAATACGTGGTCGGTTTTTCGTACGTGATCTTCAGTTGGTGTTCGCCGCAGTACGGGCACACTTCGACCTTGCTTGCCTCGCTAAAGACTTGTTCAACTATCGAATCGATGGTCTGCCCCTGACTTCTCCGAACCGAGATATTCTCGACATACTCTTTCTTCCGCCCTGCATCCAGAAGCAGCCGGCTGCAACTTCTGCATGTACTCCTAAGTATATTCCGTATCTGCTTAGCAAACCCGACATGCACACAGGGTGCCACCAGTTCTATGTGCCCAAAATGACCCGGGCACTCCCCCGCCCTCCCGTTGCAGGTCTTACATCGCAATCCCGGATCGATGACACCGAGTCTGGGATCCATTAGCCCCATATCGATTGGAAAACCATCCTCGTCATAAGTATCTGCAGTGATAATTCGGGTGACGCTCATATTCCGGTATTCCCGCGGCGAGATTAAGCCGAATTTTATCCTTGAGATTCTCTTTGGAGCACTGATCTGTTTCATTGTATACTAGTCTATGAGGTCTGTGGGATAAAGGTTTTGATTCGTAAGGGGTTAATCGTGCCTTCTGGTGCTGACGCCCGCGCACGGAGGCGGGATTTCGTGTGAGCGGCACAACCCGAATATCCAGTGACAGAATAGCCGGCAGACTGTGCTTTCACATTGCTGATGTGAAGAACGTAACATCCCCTTCACAAAGCCCTTTATATCGATGTGACTTCCTAATGAGTGGTACCACGTCTCTTTTTAAATCTGTTCGCGTGGATGTGGCTGTGCAGCCCTTTTTCACCAGGGCTGTACACCCCATGTTATCACCCCCTGTGAATGCTTAGCTGTGAATCGTGAAACGATATCGTTAGGCATGCGGGTCGCATGCATGACTTGAATGCCGGTTATCAGGTCATGCTGCACAGCAGCAGCACCGCTATGAACACAGGTTCCACCGGTTTAATCCCCAACTCGGGCAAAGCATGGGTTCATGGAAGGTTCTGTAACACCGTATGACACGATACCATACTGCTTGCGAGGAAGTTTCACCCCTCGATCATCATGCCAACCCAATCGGGTGCGTTTGCAGGGGTATCCGCTCCACCATCGTCACCGCCACCGCGCAACATATCGGTCACAGACTTTAGCACCTGAACCGAGGTCGGATGCATCATCATGAAGAGGTCGACGCCAGCAAGCGCAAGCGCAAGTCCGGTCGTTATCTCCCAGATCGGTCCCCTGTATTCGCGAGGTCCCCAGTCTGAGTCCTCCTTTAGTGGCGAAACCGCCATCCACGACTCTCTCGCACCCCATGCGTTCGTGGTTCCCGATGACATCGGGAAGTTCAGTTCCTGGTCACCGATTAACCCTGCGAGCCGGATGCGCTCAATGTTTGAGTATGCGTAATCAAGACCGTAGCCAAGCGCCGCGGTTGTCGGATCCATCACAATGTCACAACGCTCGATGTTGCACTGCTTCATCAGTTTGCGGTTGAGTTCCTTCTGCGCATTGATCTCGAGCTGCGTCCACGAGAGGATCGCGTGACCGTACTCCTTTGCCGCGGCTGCGATCCGCTGGTAGTCCATATTCAGGTTTGCAGACGCGATCAGGCACCGCTCGCCTTCGGCAGCCTCTGCCGCCTTCTCAAGAACCTCAGGATCCTTGTCCGGGTTCCCGGAGCCCCCGATGATGAGCGGGACATCGACAGCCTGCAAGACATCCTCGACCACCTTCGCTGCCTCCGATGCAGGCGTGTCCTTGATCGACGGATCCGTGCTTATCAGGTGGATCGTAACCATATCCGCACCGAACTTCGAGACCACTTTCTTTGCCCACTCAGCCGGACTTTCGAGCACATCCTCGTAGTTCATGCGAACAGCGCGTGCCATTCCGATGGGCATGTCAAAGACATCGATCGAGACATGGTTCGGATGTGGCATCGGCGCATCAAAGTAGAACGGCAATGCATGTTCACCGCCAAGCGTGACCGTAGTTCTGCGTGTGCCGCCGTCAGAGGATGTCGCACCGAGCACAACCTCCTCGATCCCATGCTTCCACTCAGAGACCGGGTTCACGTCAAACGATGCAGGAATTAACTCATGTGGTATCCGGGACTGTACCTGCGGTGGCAGCGTCATCTGCTGCATGGCTGGCAGCACCTGCCCTGTCGGACAGCCCATCATGCCTGCGACGTTATTTAACCGCGCCGCGATCTGCGCGAGCTCATATCCAGCCACTTGCATCAGTTCCTGACCGCCGCCTCCGCCCTCAAATTCAATCTCGATATCCCCCTCTATCGTAACGCCTTTCAGTTCAAGCACGTTCTCGAGCATTTTGTTAAGATCGG
>QMVM01000333.1 GCA_003661105.1 Methanosarcinales archaeon
CAGTCTTAAGCATATCAGCTTTCATATTCTGTGCCCAACCAGTGTTGACGCCACCTTCTTCAAACTGACTACCTAATTCTTTATTGGTACGTACCAAGTTAGTAGCAAGAGTTACCTTGTCCGCCTTCTCAGGACGCTTTGTAAACTTCTGATTAGCTGTGATCTGTGCCTGCATGAGATCTGAAACAGCGCCATCATCTACCTCACCACCAGTGCTCAAAGTCTTCAAAGTCTGCTTGTTCTTATCGCTAAACATATCAGAGACAGCACCTGTAACATCAGTCTTAAGCTTAGTCTCTAGTATCTCCATCTCATCTTTCTGAACCTTTGTAGGGTTCTCAATGTTTCTCAACTTGGCTAATTCCTTAACCTCAGATACTTTACCCTTAGTTCCAGCAGCCTTAGTGATTTTAGCCTCTTTAAGTATATCACTATATGCCTGATCTTTTCTATACTGTTGATATTTAGCTGAACCCTGAGAAAAGGTGTCGAAGTCGAAACCGCGTGAACCATCTTCATCATTGAACATCAATCTACCATTGTTATAGCTTTCTGCATCAGAAGTACCAGGAACAAAGGATTTACCCGTATCAGCTTCATACTGATTTAAAAACTCCTGCGAATAGTTACCTTTTTCATCTTGATGATTTTTAAAGTTATCCATAACAAAACTAGAACCTTTGAAGTTGGTAGAGTTTTCTAAGAACTTATTCATGCCAGGCAACATCTCTCCTACATTGCCCCCATTCTTATTAACTTGTTCCATCTCATAGAGACGACCCATGAAGTCACCAGACTCTCTATCTTCTTGCTGGTTATCAAAGTTTTGCTGTAGCATATCTTGACGCTCATCACTCTGGCGCATATTCTGCCCAGCTATCATACCTTGGACTATACCACTCATAGCGGCTCCGCCAGCTCCTGCATTACTTGGCTTTGAAAAAAACATTTAAAACTCCCAATTTGCTTTCTCTCCAAGCAGTGCACCTAAAGTCATGCCTTGCTGTAGAGATTGATTACCCAGCTGTTGTGTTTGATTAGCCTGCTGTTGATTCTGACTACCTACACCTGCATACATATTAGCTTTGTTTCCATACATATTACCTATCTGACCCTGATAGTTAGCTTTGTTCTGCTGAGCACTACCTACATTACCATAAGCATTACCTACATTACCATAAGCATTAGCAAGATTACCATATGCTTGTTGGTATGCATTACCTTGATTCTGTTGAGCTTGAACACCTTGGCCGTATTGGTTAAATGCATTATCGCTTTTACCTGATAGATAATTAGTCCAACCTTGTTGTTGCTGTGCTACCTGATGAGGTGCATTCATTTGATTCTGAGCTTTAGTCTGAGCCATCTGATTACCCTGTTGCATAGCCATCTGGGCCTGCATACCTGAAGTCATAACACCATTAGCAGCCAACTGGTCATTAACCTGATTCATGGCTGATTGATATTGTTGTTGAGCTGCTTGATTGCCTTGTGCAGCTAGCTCATCAGGATTAAGATTCTGATAGTAGCTGTTGAGGGATTCTTCCATCGGTCCAAGCATACGTGAGTACTTGTCATAAGCTCCTTGACCCGCTGCTGCGAACTTATCAATAGCTGGTTGTAGGGCATCTAGAATATCTATACCACCCTGAGAAGCACCGACACCTTTCTGTGCTTCTCCAACAGCCTGTCTGAGGGTACCAATAGCGTCATCATAGCCGCCTACGCCCTGTTTAGCGTAGTTAATCCCCTTGTCAAACTCATCAATGGCAAGCTGCATCTGCTCATTAGCCGCTGTGTTCTGATCTTCAGCATCTTTGCGACCTTTACGATTGGACAACATACCTGCGCCAGCTGCGATACCTGCTGCGATTAAACTCATGGTAAATCCTTATTATTCTATTATATCTAAATTAATCTTAAGATTAGATTAATTTCTATCAAATGCCTTGATTATTTGATCAAGACTACCTATCAACTGGTTTATCTTTAAGGTGGCTTCCTCAATGGTAGCACCATCAGGTAAGGCAGTAACAGTTAATGTACTACCCTCTAAGATAGGGATACTATCCTCTATTTCCTCAAGTGTTCTACGTAGCACTTCCTCATTGGTTATGTCTAAAGGTATCATTGTGCTTCCTTAGGTGTCCAAGTCCACTGTATACTATCAACTACTAGAGTGCCTTCTATCTTGAACTGAATACCATAACCTCGGTTAAATACTATGGGTATATATACCCATTCAGTAACTCGGCTATCTGACTCTAAGTCCTGCTTAATGAATAGCTTTGAATCTTCATCGAATACAGAGATAGTACCTATACCTGTATACACCAGACGAATCTTCTCATACTGTTTCATAACAGCAATAGCGCCCTCTGTAAATACCGGGGATAGATAAGTACTTTCTCTCAGCCCCTGTTTACCGAAGGTCTTAGCAAGAGAACTACCTGTTGCTGCCTCTGCAACTATGTTGCTATATCCATTCTCTGTTACTATTCTACCCGTGCCATCTTCTGTTAAGATATTGGCTACATTGACTCCCTCATTGGTAATCTGATAGATCTCGTTCTCTGCTTCTAATAGATAACCCATAGACTCATCAGTTAGAGTTGAGAACACTGCGTTGCCAGTTGAGAAGTCAATGACTACCGCTCCCTTAGATAAAG
>QMVM01000334.1 GCA_003661105.1 Methanosarcinales archaeon
AACAGCTATGAAGCTCTCGATCTCATCTCTGGGTATGAGGTATTTCACCAGAACCCGGGTGAATATCTCCACAGAGGTCTCAAACTCCTCCGGAATAACGTCGTCAGCCCCTAATTCATACAGGGGCTTCATTTCCTGAATATAACGCGTTCTTACAATGATATGGACCTTTGGGTTGAGTCTTCTGGCGATTCCAGTGATTCTACGGGTTGCAGCGGGGTCGGAGATGGCTATCACTACAATTCTTGCATCGTTGATGTCGGCATGTTGGAATACCGCCTCATAAGTTGCATCGCCATAATAAATCGGCTCACCCTTCGCTTGTTCAGCCCTCACCAGCTCCGGGTCCATTTCAAGGATCGTGTAGGGGATACCCGATATCCCGGCGGCTCGCGCCACATTCCTACCGTTTACCCCAAAGCCGATGATGATTAAGTGATCCTGTTTGCGAGCACGCTCCACCCCCTGCACCGGATGCCAGCCTGATCTTAATATCTCTGGCAGTGGCAACCGCAGTGCGCCGTCCGCTATGCGAGGCGCCAGTGCTATGATAAACGGTGTCGCTGCCATGGTCAGGACTGAGACAGTCAGGAAAAACTGGTATGCGGGTCCGGCAAGCAAACCATGTTCAAAACCGGTCCTTGAAAGGATGAAAGAAAACTCACCGACCTGACAGAGTGCGAGTCCCACTAAAATTGCAGTGCGGAGTGGTAATCCAAGTAAAAAAGATACAAAGCAAGCAATGACTGCTTTTAATGCCAGGAAGCAGAGAACAATCAGTAAAATGAGTCCGGGCTGCCGGAAAAGAAAATCAACATCTAATAGCATCCCGATCGAGACGAAAAAGAAGCTCATAAATACATCGCGGAAGGGCAAGACATTGCCGAGTGCGTGATGGCTGTATTCAGATTGGGAGATGATCAAGCCTGCCAGGAATGCACCCAGTGCGAGGGAGAGTCCCATACTTGCGGTAAGCCACACAACCGCGAGACATATCATAAAGACGCTTAACAGAAACAGTTCCCGGCTCCGCGTCCTGGCGATCTGGTACAGCGCCCGCGGCACGATCCATCGGGCAGCAACTGCCACCAGCAAGATGATGCCGATCCCTTTTACCACAAGAACAAGGAGGGATTCGCCCAAATTCCCTGTTGCTCCAGCAAGCAAGGGCGTAAGTAGCATCATCGGAACAATGATAACATCCTGGAAGAGCAGGATACCGAGAGTTGTTCGCCCGTGTGGACTGTCTATTTCAGCCCGTTCCTGGATGAGCTTGAGAACGATTGCCGTGCTGCTGAGCGCTATAAGAAATCCCATGAAGATCGATTCGCCAAAGGTCGATTCGCCAAATGCAAGATCGGTTTGCATGGCTATTACAAAGACAACCACAATGGTAATCAGCACCTGAAGCGAGCCACCCAGCAGGACAGATCTCTTGATCTGCGACATGCATTTGAGTGAGAACTCGAGTCCGATCGCAAAGAGCAGAAATATGACGCCTATCTCAGCTAAAACTTCGACTTGATGGACGCCATGCACCAGCCCCAGTCCGTAAGGTCCCGCCAGTATCCCGGTTAAGAGAAATCCCACGATCGCGGGCACACGGATCAGATGGAATATGAAGAGTACGGCGATGGATAGTCCGAATATGATGACGATGTCATTTAGTAACGGTATTACCATACACTAACATGGGTTTGGTTTCATATTGAATATTGTTCAACCTCGATCCGTGTGAGCATATAATGCATATCAACGAATCAGGTCGTACAGGACTTTTGAAAGCACGCTCGAGGTGTATGCTGTATTATAGTTAATCAATTCAGGTATAATGGATGGTTGTATTACATGACTTTCGAAGATTTGGATTTCATCACCAACCCAAATGTCACAAAACGCGTTACATATTAAACTTCACAAATCGGCCATTGAGATCATGAATATCAATCGTGTTTAATATACTTAAGCCTTTATTAACCGAAATTTCAAGTAACCGCGAACAGATAACAATAAATCATAATACCATGCAAAGGTAATTCCGACACGTACAGAGGAGGCAACCACGACGTTCCGACACCAGATGACCGGGTCATGCCCGGACGGCAGAGACTGTAGATTGCCCCGGATGAGCCGGGTCTCTATCGCTCTTCTCTATCTCACCTGCGCGCTATTGATCTGCGGCGTGGCAGGGGCTGCGGACTACGGCGAAGACAGCGGGATTGATAATATCACTTCGCTCAATTGCAGCACATGGAGCGAGCTACTCAGCAATAGTGACAGTACTGTGACCTGCAACATCAATGTAACCAGCGGAGTGCTCAATCTGAGCAACGCAATGATACGGATGGGTGGCGGCTATTCCATCAGTGTCCAGAGTGGTGCAACCATGAACATAACCGATGATTCGACCATCACCCGACACGATTCCGGATATTACTATTTCAACTACAAGAGCGGCAGCCGCGGTAGTATGAGCGCGAGCGTAATCGAGTACAGCGATGAATTGCACATCGCTACAACAAATAACATAACCATCACAGGCTGCACCGTCCGCAACAACCGGAACCATGGTATCCACCTGTCATCGACCTCAGGATATGTCAACATCACAGACTGCACGATCAACAACACAGTCGATCACCACGGCATATTCATAGAGTCCTCACAG
>QMVM01000335.1 GCA_003661105.1 Methanosarcinales archaeon
GAAAAATACACAAGAATCGCGCGGACGAGGGCGCGATACGGATGGGTCGCGACCGTAACGTCGTACCTCTCGACGCCCCTGTGATCCTGCAGGCGGCGGCAGGCAGCACCGCAAGATTCGAGGATAGGTTCGGGTGCCCCGCTTATATAGATTGTGAGTGAACCCGGGCAATACGTATCAGGGGGTTATCAAGAGCGCAAGCGTGAAAGACCCATCCGGAAGTTGACATCCCCCTCGAAATCGCAAATCTATTAAGTTACACCACCTGAATACATGCAGGTGATGCCATGAACATTATAGGAATATCAGGAAGCCCGACAAAGGGCGGAAACAACGAAAAGATGATCGAGATGGCGCTTGCCGTGGCAGAGGACCGGGGTTTCGAGGTAGACCGGATTTTCCTCTCGGAGCGCGTTGTTGCCCCTTGTACGGCATGTGGCGATTGCACGGATAAGAAGGTGTGTACGATCGATGATGACATGGCGGAGTTATATCCGCTGCTCGAACGCGCCGACGGAATCATTGTCGCAACGCCGGTCTACTTCGGGTGCATGACCGCCCAGCTAAAAGCGCTCTTCGACAGAACGCTCATGCTCCGGAGGCAGGGATTCCTATTATCAGGCAAGGTCGGTGGTGCGATCGCTGTCGGCGGCTCTCGTAATGGCGGGCAGGAGAAGACGGTGCAGGCGATTCACGACTGGATGCACATACACGGGATGATCGTGGTCGGCGACAACAGCCATTTCGGAGGGATCGTGCAGGTGCCGGCAGAGTCCGACGAGGTCGGGATGCAGACCGTTACGAATACGATCAGTAAGATCTGTGATGTGCTCGAGATGATAAAACGATGATGACCGCAGAGACGAAGGGGAAGGTGAAGGATCCGGAAGGGGTAAAGCCGCGATTGATCGCATGGGAGATCACTGGTGCATGCAATCTCAAGTGCAAACACTGCCGCGGCTCATCCACCGAGACGCCGGACCCTGATGAGTTATCCACAGATGAGGCGTTTCACCTGATCGATGAGATCGTGGATTTTGCAAAGCCAATACTAATCTTGAGCGGGGGAGAGCCGCTTATGCGCAAGGATGTTTGTGAAATTGCGCAGTACGGCACCGATAAAGGGCTTCGGGTGGTACTCGCAACCAATGGCACAGCCATGACCGCTGATGTTGCGCACCGGCTCAGGGACGCCGGGATCGCAAGGATCAGCGTAAGTATCGATGGTGCGGACGCTGAGACACACGATGCGTTTCGAGGGATGCCGGGCGCGTTTGATGGCGCGATACGCGGAACATCAGAGATTCGCGCCGCCGGCATCAGTCTGCAGATCAACACTACAATATCAAAGAAAAACATCGACCAGATCCCAAAGATCCTCGATCTCAGCATCGGCCTCGGCGCAGACGCGCTGCATATCTTCATGCTCGTCCCAACAGGGCGCGGCAGGGAGGAAGATGAGATACCTCCTGACGAATACGAACGGATCTTGAACTGGTTCTATGACCAGCGGAACACAGCCGGGATCCAGCTAAAAGCGACGTGTGCGCCTCACTATTTCAGGATCATGCGCCAGCGTGCAAAGGAGGAAGGGACCACGGTCAGTGTTGCGACGCATGGTTTTGAGGCGATGACAAAAGGCTGTCTTGCAGGTACCGGTTTCTGCTTCATCTCGCGAAACGGCGGGGTCTATCCCTGCGGGTACCTGCCGGTTCTTGCGGGAAACATCAGGGATGCAGGTTTTAAGGATGTATGGGATCATGCGAAGGTGTTTGAGGATCTTCGTGACGAGAGCAGACTGAAGGGGAAATGTGGCATCTGCGGGTACAAACGGGTCTGCGGCGGCTGCCGTGCCCGGGCGTATGCAGCAACAGGCGACTATCTCGCGGAAGAGCCGTACTGCACTTACAATCCGCGGCAGGTGCGGACGGCGGCGCAAGGTGGCGAGGGGGCAAAAGACGATGTTTGAAATACCGTTTGAGGCAATTCCAGCCGTCGATCTCAAGGGCGGCAGGTGCGTGCAACTGGTGCAGGGAAAGCCGGGTACCGAACTGGTCTCGCTCCCTGATCCGGTATCGATCGCCAGTGAATGGGTGGATCAGGGCGCAAAAACCCTGCATCTGATCGATCTCGATGGCGCCATCCAGGGAGAGAGGGTAAACACGCCAATCGTTCGGGATATCTGCCAGCAGTGCGATACACACGTCCAGATCGGCGGCGGCATCAGATCGGTGGAGGATGCCCGGGATCTGCTCGGAATCGGGGTGGATCGCGTGATCGTGAGCACCGCTGCGCTTAAGAATCCCGGGTTTGTCAGGCAACTCGCAGATGAGTTCGGAGGCGAACACATCATGGTCGCGCTCGATTCAGCAGGAGGCGAGGTCATAATCGAGGGATGGACTCTGAAATCGGGGCTAAAGCCTGTCGATATCGGGATGAAATTCGAGGAACTCGGAGCAGGAAGTATATTATTCACGAATGTCGATACGGAAGGGTTACTTGGTGGGATCGATATCACACCGACCGCGGAACTGGTGCAATCGGTCAACATTCCTGTGATCGCATCAGGCGGCATCACCACGCTCGCTGATATCGCTGCGGTCAGGGATGCAGGTGCGAAAGGCGCGGTCATCGGAAGCGCGCTCTATCTCGGGCGGTTCACGCTC
>QMVM01000336.1 GCA_003661105.1 Methanosarcinales archaeon
AGCTTCGAGTCGTACTTATCCAGTGTTTTAGGATTCTCAATCTCGGTACCGTCTGATAGCGTCGCAAGTGTGTTTATCCCGACATCTACGCCAACAGAGGTTTTAATCTCCTTTTTCTCTACGCCTAACAGTTCTACAGAGAAACACACATACCACTGATCACCCTCTTGTTTGATCGTGCATGTCTTGATCTTTCCTTCAATCTCCCGGTGTTGGAATATTCTTATCGCTCCGATCTTCGAGAGATCGAGTCAAGCGCACTTGCACGGCTCATCAAAGAGTATCACCTCCGGTTTCACTGCAAGCGTTCGTGCGATGCAGAGCAGCTAGCTGCTGCCCGCTACTCAGATCGAGTGCGAGTATGCCGAGTTTGCCTGCCACCTCGTCCCAGAGCGCAGCAGCCAAAAGACTCGTCTCAACGACCTCGTCCGGGTTTATGTTTATCGCGCATATCGTGAACGCGGGGGCCGTAAGCGATGTTGTCATAGATCGACATCGGAAAAGGATTTGGCCTCTGAACGACTATTTCGATGTTCTTCCGTATCGCTACCATGTCCGCATTACGACCGTAGATGTTGTTCCTGCCACCGAAGAACAGTTCGCCAGTGATGCGGCAGTCCTTTATCAGGTCGTTCATCCGGTTGATGCATCTGAGGAATGTAGATTTACAGCGTCCGGACGGACCGATCACCGCGGTTACTTTACTCACTGGTATATCCATCGAGATGTCATTTAACGCCTGCGCATCGCCGTACCAGAGGTTTAAGTCGCGACTTTCGATTTGACTGTTTTTTTCTGTCATTTCATAAGCCCCAGCGATTCGATAAACTCCCTGCCCGAGATAACATCCGGTAACGTCTTCATCTCAAGCACATACGTGGTGCAACCGTCGAGCTTGCCGAGGACGCCCTCGAAATCAACAGAACCCCTGCCGGGTGTGAGATGCTCATCATGCGTCCCGTTGTTATCATGCAGGTGCGCTGCCTCGATCCTGCACCCCATAAGTTCGATGAACCGTTCAGGCGGGATGCCTGAGTGGTTAGCATGACCGATATCAAAGGTCATACCAAAACCGGGATGCCGGTTCAGGATATCGCGAATAGCTTCCGGGTACAGCCCGAATTTAGTTATGTGCTTCTCAAAACTGTCGTTCTCAACCAGGAGTCCCGTATCCAGCCCCTCATAAGCCGCAGCAATCTCATCGAGTGATAGCTTCATGTTCTCTTCTGCCTTTGCGATGGCTCGTTCATGGTACTGCTCCGGAATGTGTCCCGCGTGTATGTTCACCCACGCCTTTGAACCGACCTCTTGCAGATATTCACCTATCCGGATCACCTGGGCGACGCAGGATGCTCTTACTTGTTCGTTCACACTTCCAAGGTTAAATTCCCGGCTCGGAGCGTGATACGAGATCGTGAAATCGTAAAGAGAGAGAACCTGCCCCAGGAGAGCAGAGTCCACCGTCCCATATACATAATCGTTGTCCTTCCTGATCTCGATATGGTCAAATCCATTCGAATACAGGAAATCAATGAACTGTAGCGTG
Organism: Methanosarcinales archaeon; assembly: GCA_003661105.1. Lineage (GTDB taxonomy): Archaea > Halobacteriota > Methanosarcinia > Methanosarcinales > Methanogasteraceae > Methanogaster_A. The sequence continues at coordinate 1,547 of QMVM01000336.1, forward strand.
TCTTTCCCGAAACGAAGATCCAGAGCCGCGCCAATTCGTGTCATATCACACCGCCTGCCGCATACATGACCCCGCGCCCACATCTGTGGTGCGTGGCGAAAACTTTTCTGCTATGGGTGGTTTCTCCATTGGCATATCACTGCGAGACCTGCGCAATGGAAATATATATAGTTTATCCCAATAGTTACATAGATCGTATGTATCAACCATATATGGTATATATAATATACACCACCCGATCGCTGTTCCGCCATACACCCAGCAGTTCTAATTATGGGATGAAATTTCGTTTGGCGCATACTATCAGCATATTATGCAAATAGTTAACGCGATATACACTGCAGAAATGACATACTTTTTCAGAAAAATTATTGAAGTTTTATCTTTTTTGCTGTTTCAAGCCGTTGAAAGCAGAGAAAATTTTCAAAATGAGAATTGCTGCCATATAGGGGCTTTGATTGGTGCAAGACACTCTCATCCGGACAATGCAGGCTACAGTGTCGACCAGAAGATTCTCACTAAAGAGCAGATCAGTCCCGAGGAACTTGTCGGGACATTGCTGGCTGAGGAACGCTGGCGTCAGACCCTGTCAAGTATTGTAATCCGTTTTTTGCCAGAGGAATATATCAGCCGGATACGATCTGTAAGTCACTCCATTCAGCAGGTTTTGATCTAACTCCTGAGGACCTCTATCGTATCGGAGAGGAGATACACAGGGAAAAATACAGGTTCAAGATCAGGGAAGGTTTTTCCATGGAGAACCTCCACTTACCCGGACGAATTTTTGAAACTCAGTCGCCTGTCGGTAAACCGGATGAGGAATTTATCAGAAAGGTGATTCGAATATGTCTGGAAGAAGTGGCTCTTTGACAATTCGCGAGTGCAAACATTTCGTTGCTAAATTCATGTATCTGCTCCGAGTTTTGTGATATATTTTGGATTCTTCATCGTTTCATTCACCGGTTTGCAAACTCTTCATCCGCCGCTTTCTTAAGCCTGTTCCGCACTGCCGCCCCGATACCATCAGATCTCATGGATCCGTCTGCAATGATCACATCCACATTCCTGCCGTCCAGATACCTGATGCCTGCAAAGAGATTGCTTGCGATAAGAGCGAT
>QMVM01000066.1 GCA_003661105.1 Methanosarcinales archaeon
GATGATATCGGTATGTGTCTGGAAGCTGAGGTCGAACTTGGGGAAAATGTAGTCGATGAGTGTGTCGAGGATGGATTGATTGAATTTTATTTTACCAGAGACCGTGGTTACGGATGGATATTTCCGAAGCGGGATCATATCTCTATAGGCATCGGCGAATTTGCCCCGCGAGTGCATGACCTGAAGGGATATTTTAACAGGTTTGTCAGGGACGTCTCGGTACAGAAGAATATCGATATCGAAGGAATGATAAGTGGAATAAACAGCTACAGAATTCCTGCTGGCGGCTTCCCACGGAAAATACATAGTGATCGTGTGCTGTTAACAGGCGATGCTGCTGGTTTCGTCGATCCGTTTCTTGGCGAGGGGATCTATTATGCTCTGAAGAGCGGGGAGATAGCAGCAGACGTCGCGGCAGGTGCTGTCGAGAGCGGCGATTTCTCTGAAAGATTCTTGCAGGAATATGTGACGAGGTGCGAAAAGGAGTTTAATTACGATCTAAAATCTGCACTGAAGTTTGCAAACTTTGCTTATGGTCACCGGGACTTGTTTTTAAAGGCGTTATGGCGAGATAAAGGATTGTTTATGGAATATATGAGAACCGCCAGGGGGGACCGGACATACGCCAAATTTAACAGGTGGTGCGCCCTCCGGTCTCCTGTTACCTTTGCAAAACTGATCGTTGGTAGGTAGGGCCGATATGGTGGATGAGGGTTGGTTGTGCGTTACTCAAGAGCGATCACGCTTCCGGCAATCCCAACATTTATAACCATAAAACCGTTATGTATAGAGAAAAAGGAGCATATAAATGGTAACCAAACCCGCGAAAATGTACCGCAAGTTTAAGCGCCCGTACACACGCCGTGAATACATGGGCGGGGTACCCGGCAGTCACATCGTAAGTTATGACATGGGAAACCTCACAGAGGAATTTCCAGTTTCCATATCCTTAATCGCAAAAGAACAGTGTCAAATGAGGCACAACGCGCTTGAAGCTGCACGGATCACCGCAAACAGGTATCTGCTCAGGGAAGCCGGACGTACGAATTTCCATCTGAAACTGCGCGTATACCCGCATCAGGTGCTTCGGGAGAACAAACAGGCGACTGGCGCAGGCGCTGACCGGGTGTCAAGTGGCATGCGGCATGCGTTTGGGAAGCTGGTCGGGACTGCCGCACGGGTGCATGCGGGGCAGCGCGTCTTTACGGCATCAGTACAGCCACAGCAGTTCCAGCATGCAAAAGAGTCGATGAGGCGTGCAGGGTACAAACTGCCAACGCCGGTCAGCATCGTGATCGATAAGGGGCAGGAACTGGTTCAATGACTGATTATGCAGGAAACCTGGATCGGGCATTCGAACAGATGCCGGATTACTTGACGACTGATGTGCGTTTCTCAGTTCCGGGGGTAGACGTGATCATAGAAGGGAAAACCACCGTTTTAAGAAACTTTCTTGAGATCACCGATACCATCAATCGAGACCCGACCCACCTGCTGAAGTATCTACTGAGGGAACTTGGAACTGCTGGCAAATTCGACGGGACTCGTGTGATCTTTCAGGGAAAGTTCACCACCGAAACCATCCAGTCTCAGATCCAGGCTTATGTTGATGAGTTTGTGATATGCTCTGAGTGCGGACGTCCTGATACCACACTGGTGCGCAGCGACCGCGTGTTGATGTTGAAATGTGATGCATGTGGTGCGCACCGGCCGATCAGGAAACGCAAGGTTCGTGAGGTACAGGCAAAGGAGCCGATAGAAGAAGGCGGGGTGTACGATGTCAAGATCACTGGGGTCGGTCGAAAAGGTGACGGCTTTACCCAGATCGACAAATATACGATCTACGTCCCAAAGACGATCAAAGGTGAGATTGTAAGTATAAAAATCAAGAGTATCTCCGGCACACTCGCATTCGCTGAACTACTCGAACGGAAATCAGAGTGACCGATGGGGGAATAATGGGACTAAGCGAAGATGATCTCTTCTTTGAGAATCGGTGTAGGACTATGTTCGTTGTTAATGTACTCTCAGACAACGATGCGTATGCTAACTATATGAAACCTAAAGGATTAAGCGGCATCCAGATGCTGGACGTCATCGATCTGTTCAAGAACGTCTTTGGGGAGGTCGACGATAGGGAGATTATACAGACGGCCGACCAGCTGGTACATGAGGGGTTGCTCGTCTCAAAAGGCGGCGGAACCGTGATGAATCCGAATCCTCCTATCTCTGTGGATTCGGAAGGCATCAAGATCGAGATTGAGACGGTTGGATATGTAGATGAAGAGGTGAATCTACCGGCAACACCGTGATATTATATACCAGTAGCTATCATCATGCCACAGCGGATTTCAGTTCCCGTGTAAGTTCTTCGATGCGTTCTGGTACGTTTACGCGGTCTGCGACGATGTTCACGAACGCAGAACCGACGATCACACCATCTGCTCCCGCTTTTATGATGGCAGATGCCTGATCCGGCGTCGATATACCAAATCCAACTGCAAGTGGCGTTGTTGTCCGGGTTTTGCCGCGCACGAGATCAATTAAGGAGAGTGTCGATGCTGCGACATCATCCCTTGCACCGGTGACGCCGATTCTTGCAACGAGATATATGAAGCCAGATCCGACATCGACGATCTTGTGCATCCTTTCCGGGTACGTGGTCGGCGCGATCAAGAAGATAAGATTAATCCCCTGCGCCTCACACTGCGCGGCGAGGTCCTCCGACTCCTCGACCGGAAGATCGGGAACGATGATGCCGGTTATCCCGCTTTCTACACAGTCGCGTACAAATCGTTCGAGCCCGCGCTTGAATACAATGTTGTAATAAGTCATCACCACAAGCGGAACCGGAACATCAAGCGATCTGACAAGATCGAAGAATATGTCAGGATTCATGCCCGCATCAAGCGCCCGTTCGATCGATGCCTGAATCGTCGGGCCGTCCGCGATCGGGTCTGAGAACGGAAGTCCCAGTTCAATCACGTCCGCGCCGCCGCGTACCAGTGCATACACAATCGCCGCAGTGTCGTCTGGCGTCGGGTCGCCCGCGCAGATATATGCGATGAGTGCGCCTTCGTTCCGGGTTTTTAGTTCAGTGAATTTGTCTTCGATGTTCATGGGATGATTGTCCGTATTGCAGTCTGATGCTTTCATATAGTAACATGAAACCACATATAAGAATCGGGAGGGATGCGCAAACTATCATAAATATTGTTGCAGACATATAAATAAGATCGATTTGGGGGCAAGGTTGCTAACTTATCAAGGCGTTTGGGGCACTGTCTAAACATCCGAGTGTTTTCCACCGCCTTACACCCTGCCGCTGATCGTTTGGTCTTTGGCGCGATTGCCGGCTTTCTGATCCTGCTTGCAACATCGATGAATCGCCTTCTCCGCTCCACCCCCTCGATATATATTATGCTCGTTTTTGTGTGCTGATCAGTACTCATACACTCCAGAATGTCGGAATTATCAATGTCTGCCTTTATGGGGCACTACCACAAAATCAGAGTGATTTCACTGGAGTTTTTGATTGTGCCGGGTGAAGCATTATGAACCACAAACACGCTGTTATACGCCGTCACCCAACCGTCCGCTCCATCGATTGTCGAATAGCGGTCTCAAGGTCATTTGGAACATCGGTGCCAATTAGATATTTCTTACCCGTTTTCATCTTAATTTCAACGGCATAAGATCCAGAAACATTATAGAGCCAGCCATGGGCAGTTCGGTGAATTCCCCAGCCGTAGTACCAGGGATTCTTCACGACATGGCATGATTCAATGTCTTTCAAAGAAAAACTCTTTCGGATAACTCCGGGTCCAAATCGAATTCGTAGAACATCTTCCTCAATCACTACAGTTAGTGTGGCGAATACCACCAGACAGACTCCAATGATAACTATGGATGAAAAAACAATCCAACTGAAACCATGAACAGTCATGATATACACAAGAAAAAGCGGCACGATGGCGAACGCGATTATAAGTAAATATCCGATTTGTGTGTGCTGATAGTATTTGATCATATTTTCACTCCTAAATTTATATTCGCCATGTATTCATCTCTTTTTCCAATCTCTCCGTCCCATATATAATAAATCAGACTCTTCTTAACAAACCCCCACACAAGAGTGGGTGCATAACACCAGATGGCGTGACCACCCCTATCTCCGTGAGATAATATGGGATCTGGTCAGATATATATATATGCGCAGAGTACAAAGAAACTGAAGATCGCTCCAAAGATCGGGACGTACTGGTACTCAGGACCATGTCCCGATCACCTCCTGCGCCCGAGAAATAGAACTGGAATGTGGCGATCAGCGCAAGAAACATCGCAATGATGAACAACCCTGTTCTGAAGTAATCCCCAAGTTTGCGTTTTTCATCGTCCATTACTATTACCTCCTCTTCATTATCACTACAGTTAGTATCACTGCTATCAACAGCATCAGCGCAGTGAACCCCTGCGTCTTCTTCTTAATCGCCCCGGATGCATACGCTTCCTCCGGAACCATGAAATCCTCAACCACGGTATCCTCGGAGACGACCTTCTCTTTCTCATGTATGTAGCGCACCGGACTCAGTTGCACCACACCCTACCCGCGCTCGACGATGGTATCGTTCTTCCGGATCAGCGCCTCCACGATGTAGTTATACTCATCCGGCACGACAATGTCGGCACTGCGGATGACCGCCGTCTCTTTCTTAACAACGCCACAGAGGTCCATGTTTATCTGCGAGCAATCCTGCATCCATCTCTCGCCTTGATCAGTAACACGGAAGTCCTCGCTTGTGATATCGCCTTCGTTCGTGAGATAGAGATCGACCCCGATAGTAACCCCTTAACCAGTCACATTCTCCACGAGAAAGTCCATCTCAGGCATCCAAGCCTATATCATATACCGTTGGCGTCAGATCGCCAATTCCTGAAATTCTCATGGTTTTTTGGTCTACTCTCCGATCATCCTCGAATAAAACAGCTTCTATCCCGTATCCGCCATCTCTATCGACTTTGACCGTCTGAGATATAGACTTCGTCTTCCGTTTCAAGATGCTTCCCACGGTAACAGTCTCCTGATCCACAAGCAATCATGCGTCAGGATCTAGTGCCTTTAAGAGGAGTTGGGCATCCTCGCTGCGATCCCCGTGATTCTCGATACAGGTGTTCACGAAAACCTTTTATATTAAGGACACTTAAAAGGACTTACGGGGTATGTAACGCTATCAGACGCTGGCGGTATTTCGGCATCGTCGTTAGTTCAGACATTGTGGCTCCACAGGTCTTGAAGAATTAGTGAGGTGTAATATATGAAAAATATTAAAATGATCGCAAAAAGGATCGGGAGTAGGGGATTGATAGTAGTTCTGCTTACGTGCGTATGTGTGCTTTCAACGAGTTCGATCGCAGGTGTTATCTTGCCAAGGGGTTCCATCTCAGTCACTTCTTCGCCATCCGGTGCGCAGATATATCTGGATAATGCCTACGCGGGAGTGACTCCACTCACAGTCAGTAACATCCCACAAGGTCACCATAATATTAAACTCACTCTCGGCGGCTATCAGGATTGGCACACGTCGATAGAATTAGGATATGACGAGCCTGCATCCATATCTGCAACATTGTTGCCAACGCCTCAGAGAACCGGTTCCATCTACGCCTCTTCTTCGCCATCCGGCGCATGTACGTACGTAGACGGCTCATACATGGGAAGAACCCCCGAATCGATTGATGACTTATCCACTGGCGCCCATACTATTAAAATTACGCATGACCGGTATTATGATTGGTCGACAAGTGTAGATGTATCGGCTGACCACACTTCGTATGTATCAGCGTCACTGACTCCGGTCCCCTACCCGTCGACCGGTCATGTCTCGATCACTTCTTCGCCATCGGGTGCGTATATTCACCTGGATGGTGCCTCTAAGGGACGGACGCCAAAGACCTTATCCCGCGTCGCACCCGGCAACCACCTACTCGAATTATAGCACAGCGGATATCAGGACTGGACCGAAATTGTCACGGTATCGGCAGGAGACACGTCATACATATCAGCGTCATTGACCAGGACCCCTTCACCGACAACAGGCATACTCTCGATCTCTTCAACACCAGCGGGCGCGAATATTCAAATGGATGGAAAATATCATGGAACAACATCTGCAACGGGAAATTCGATAATTGTTGCCGTAGCACCGGGTCGTCACACGGTTTCGCTCGACCTTTCGGGTTATGACCATTGGGAAACAGGCGTAGACGTAACCGTTGGAGATACGTCTCGCGTATCTGCATCATTGGTTCCTTCCCCTCCAGCGCCGACGACAAGGACCCTCTCAATATCGTCTTCGCCGTCTGGTGCAAATGTATATTTGGATAATGACTATAAAGGGATAACACCCCTCACACTTACCGACGTAGCCCCTGGCACATACACGATGGAGATGAAGCTTGACGATTACAATGATTGGTCGACGAGTGTGCAAGCAACCGCAGGCAACACCGAATCCGTGTCAGCGACATTGACTTCGAGTTCATCACCACCCACACCCACCCCTGCAAAGAACACTCCTGCAACAGTTATGGGTGTTGTAGTTGCGCTGGTTTTAAGCAGTGTTATTGCTCTTCGAAAACGGAGAGAAGGGAATTAAAACTATCGTGACTACTCAGGTAACTAAACCATTATTCAGGGGACTTCACTATGCCGGAATTGCCCCGGACATGAGGCATACTATAACCAGACCGGAAATCTGATCACAGAGTGCGCGGAGGGACGCGGAAGAGAGATGGATGGTTAAATCCTCATAGTGTTCCTCTGTGGTTATTTTTCTTGCCAGAAAGTACGGGATCGCAATCGGGATGCCAATCAACATCTTGCAATCAACATCTTTAAGTGGGTTATAAACTATCACGAGTCCGGCGCAAGGTTGTCATCTGGTGCTGCTGGAGTTGTTTCGACATAACACCCCCTAAATCGGCAGTCTCGCACACTGGCGAGTTGCAAGCATGGGTGATCACGGAAACCCTTTTATATTAAGGACACTTAAGAAGAAGTAATGAGGGTTGTGAAGCTGTTGGGAGTTTGGCGGCATTTCGGCACCGTTGTCGATTCAGGTATTGTGTCTGCCGCCCCCGGTTCTGTTGTCTGGAAGACTCCGAGTCCCGATTTCAACTCTTTGACAGGGTAGCCGCCTGAAAAAGACGGTTATCTTCAGAAAGAAAGTGACAAAACCGAGGTATGCTATATGAAAACGATCGCAAAAAGGATCCGGATTATCGGATTGGTAGCTGTTATACTCACCTGTGCATCTATGCTTTACGCTGTAGCGGGTCCAACCGGGCCGGATGATATATCGACATCTTCCAGTCCACGTGCGGAAGTGACGCCGACTCCTACACCAACTCCAACACCTACGCCTGATCCTACGCCCACACCTACGCCTGATCCTACGCCCACACCTACGCCTGACCCTACACCAACTCCAACACCTACGCCTGATCCTACACCAACACCCACACCAACTCCAACACCCACACCGACACCAACAGGTTCGATCTCAATCACTTCTTCGCCATCCAGTGCTAAGGTATACTTGGATACTACATATCAGGGATTGACACCATTCACTATGAGTGGTATCGCCCATGGCTATCATAATATTGAACTCACTCTCGACGGCTATCAGAATTGGCCAACATCGGTAGAAGTGAAAGCTGACAAGACATCATCCATATCTGCAACATTGTCACGAACGCCTGATAAAACAGGTTCCATCTCAATCACTTCTTCGCCATCCGGCGCACACGCGTACGTGGATGGTACATATAGGGGAAGAACACCTGAGGTAATTTCCGGCATAGGCACCGGCTCACATACTGTCAAAATTACACACGACAAGTATTCTGATTGGTCGACGAGTGTGGAAGTATCCTCTGACAGCACTTCGTATATATCAACGTCATTGAACCCGATTCCTTACCCGACGAGAGGTTATATTTCAATCACTTCTTCGCCATCGGGCGCGCACATTCATCTGGACCGTTCCTATCGGGGGCGGACACCAAAGATGATTCACATCGCACCTGGCAACCATATACTCGAATTAGATCACAGCGGATACAATGAATGGTCCGATATTATCACGGTATCGGCAGGAGGTACGTCATACGTATCAGCGTCATTGACCGAGGACCCTTCGCCGACAACGGGCATGATATCGATCTCTTCAACACCGGCTGGTGCGGACATCAACATGGATGGCAAATATCATGGAACGACATCCGCAACAGGGAATGCGATAATTGTTTCCGTAGCACCGGGCCATCACACAGTCTCACTTGACCTTGCGGGTTACAACCACTGGGAGACCGGCGTAGACGTAACTGTTGGAGATACGTCTCACGTATCCGCATCATTGGTCTCTTCCCCGCCATCGCCGACGACAAGCATCATCTCAATATCGTCTTCGCCATCTAATGCAGATGTATATCTAAATGATGTATATAAAGGGCTAACGCCGCTTACGCTTACCGACGTAGCCCCGGGCACATACACGATGGAGATGAAGATTGACGATTACAATGATTGGTCGACGAGTGTGCAAGCAACCGCAGGCAACACCGAATCCGTGTCAGCGACATTGACTTCGAGTTCATCACCACCCACCCCAACTCCTGCAAAGAGTACTCCGGCAACAGTTCTGGGTGCGGTAGTTGCGCTGATCTTAAGCGGTGTTATTGCCCTCCGGAGAAGGAGGGGGCTGGAGTAAAATCCCGCGGTCCGCTTTCTCCGTGGCTATGGCTATGGCTGTGGTCAAATCGACCATGTACAATCGGTAAAAGCCACTGGATTTAACCAAAGAGGGCACAGGAAGTACAGAGAGTTTGATCAATCCTCTGTGCCCCTCCATGTCCTTTGTGGTTGTATTTCCTGCCGATATTATATGGGTCAGTCGCGTTGTTGTGTATCCAACTGGCTATTGCGAAATATACATAAAAAACATCAATCTATGTTAATCCGCGTTAATCTGTGGCTAAAAGGCATATCAGCCACAGATTAACACCGATCCCACCGATTTTATCCACAAGTTACTCGAGCATACCCCCCTGCAACGTTTCCGTAACCCACCCATAACCACCATCCGCCATAATCCCCGACTCCCATCTGCAACATTACTCATGATTCGAGCGCA
>QMVM01000067.1 GCA_003661105.1 Methanosarcinales archaeon
AGGTGCAGTCGAGCTATACCTGAAACAGTTTGGCAGCGCAGCATATCCCGACATACTTGACCTCTGCGCGAGAAGCGTTGATCGGTTCGTTGCAAATACACTCCATACAAAGTCGTCGTTTGATGTGGCGGTCATCAGCATCGATGAGCCAAGCATCGGGATCAACCCTGAGATCATGTTCAGCGACGATGAGATCATCCACGCGCTTAACCTCTCAGCGAAATCATCAGATGTCGATACCCAGATACACCTGCACTCGCCGATTCACTATACGCTTGCGTGCGAGTCCGATTCGATCAATGTGGTCGGCGTGGAATCCGCTGCAAACCCTGATTACCTCGAACTGATCGATAAAGGGGATCTGGAGAAATATGACATGTTTTTGCGCGTCGGTGTTGCAAGAACCGATATCTTCGGCATGACTGCCCTGTTAAACGAGAAGTACCAGACCAACGTCTGGAAGGATACGTCCATTCTCCGCGAGATCGTGACCGCGATGGAGACTCCGGAGGTGGTCGCAAAGCGGCTCAGGCACGCTTACGATAGGTTCGGAGCGTTGATACGGTATGCAGGACCTGACTGCGGGCTTGGCGCATGGGAGTATCCGGACCTTGCACAGGGACTCCTCAAAAACGCGGGGGATGGCATCGCAAGCTTTAAGAAGAGTTTGCGACAGTAATTCATATGGTTATAGCTGGGATGAAAGTTACCCCCAACAGAATGATCAGAATGATTATCCCGGCAAATGCAGTTTTGCTCCATGCGAGCACTTTTTTGCCGTCAAGGACGCTAAACGGAAACATGTTGAAGAATGCGAGCCAGAGATTGATCAACACACCCAAACTCCCGATCTCTCCGAACCCAACCCCTGCGAAAGAGCCGCTCATGCCGATAAGTGGCATAAAAGCCAGCGCCAGCAGAACATTCATGAGTGGACCTGCAGCACCGATGCGTCCGATCTGCTCTCTTGTGGCATAGTTTCCGTATATCCGCACCGCACCCGGCGCTGCAAACAACGCACCCACCAGATATGCCAGCCCGACCGCGAACATCAGCATGGAAGAGCTCATCCGGAACTCTGCCCACATGTTGTACCGCTGTGCAACAACCTTGTGCGCGAGTTCGTGCAATAAAAAAGACACTCCGACCGTAAGGAGTGATAAAATGAAATTATAGATCACGAGCCCTCCGAAAGGATTGGATCGGGCTGTGCCTGATAACACAAGCGCGAACGCATACGATATCGAGATCCACGCGATTGCGAGCTGCTGTATCTCGGTACCGCTGGTTCGGATACGAGTTTTCTGTCTCGGCTCCGGGGTCCCGATGGTGTATATTCGCGAGTCCATTTCTGCCATAATATATTATGGTCGGGTCTGATACTTTAATGGTTTCTATTCCGGGAGGCTCCCCAGTTACGCTGGTGTCCGCCAGATCCGAACGCCCGCGCAAGATGTCCATCCCGAAGGGTCAGATAACCTTTAAGAACATATAGGCACAACTGTTGACGCGAGTCCCGATGTGGTAGCGGATATCCTTAGGGCTTGCGGAGCCTTAGACCCGGGTTCGAGTCCCGGCCGGGACGCTTATACGGAGAATAAAACATGAAATGGCAAGGAGCTTCAAAATGCAAGGAAAGCGGCGGAAGGATTGTTAGATCTCGTGGAAAGCGAAAGTTCGAGATCGGGCGTGAACCTGCTGACACGCACCTCGCGCCGGTGCGCAGCAAGAAGGTGCGCACCTTTGGCGGAAACAAGAAGATACGTCTCTTCCGGTGCGATATAGCGAACGTGACCAATCCTGCAGATAACACAACCCGGAAAGGTAACATCGAGACCGTCGAGGGAAATCCGGCAAATCAATATTATACCCGGCGGAATATCATCACAAAAGGAGCGATCATCAAGACAAATTTTGGCTCGGCGCAGGTGACCAACCGGCCAGGACAGGAAGGAGTCGTCAACGCTGTGTTGATATGAACACGGCAGGAAACCTTTAATATGCCTGAATGCATTGAGTCACTGGTGCACCACGACGATACTCCAGTCCTCCAGATTCCCACTATGATTAGCTTTGGAAGGGCTCGTAGCTCAGCTAGGCAGAGCACCGGGCTTTTAACGCCTGCGGCGTTGCTGCTGCGTGCAGAAACCCGATGGCCGAGGGTTCAAATCCCTTCGAGCCCGTTAATGCCCAGCCCTTATAGGCTGTGGCATCGATGGATCGCTCTTGACGATCCATTAATGTCCTGTCCTTCGGACAGTGGCATCGATGAAAATCGCTTCTGGCGATTCCCATTACTACATGATCCCGTGGAGGGGTTCAAATAGAATTCGACATATCTAGCCACATAATGGTTCCGAGACATCGGATACTCGATGATGATGAGGCAGAGGAAGTATTGAGCAGATACGGCATCGAAAAGGAGAAATTGTCCAAAGTCACGACAGTTGATCCGGCAATCAAGGAGATCGGCGCAGATGCCGGCGATGTCATAGAAATTACGAGAAATAGCGAAACTGCTGGCGAATTCGTGTTTTATCGCCTTGTAATCGAATGAGGGAAGAATGTTAGACCGAAAAAAACTATCCCGTGCATATTTTACCAAGAATAAGATTGTGCAGCACCAGATTGACTCGTTTAATGAATTCATAGATCATAGTCTCCAGAAGGTCGTTGACGAGATGGGTGTTATCGAAACCGAAGTTGGTGACGCCAGCAGCGGTACAAAAACGTACGTCCGTCTCGAGACGGTCTCGGTTGGACATCCGGTGGTCAAGGAAGCAGATGGTGCTGTCGATCGGTTGTATCCATCCGATGCGCGGCTGCGCAACCTTACATATTCGGCACCTATCAATCTCACGATGACCGTTGTACAGGACGGGGTTGAGAGCGATCCGAAGAGCGTGGAGATCGGGGTCACGCCGATCATGCTGCGGTCGAAGGCATGTAACCTGTACGGACTAACAGATGCGGAGATACAGTCGCATGGCGAAGATCCGCTCGATCCTGGCGGATATTTCATCACGAACGGCACCGAACGGGTGATCATGACGCTTGAGGATCTTGCGCCGAACAAGATCATGACCGAGATAGATCACAGGTACGGGGACCAGGTCGAGATTGCGAAGGTGTTTTCGGAACGGTATGGATATCGGGCGCTGACCGTTGTTGAGCGCGGGCGCAAATCGATACTTGAGGTGTCATTCCCGTCGCTTCCCGGGCGCATCAATTTTGTCGTGCTTGCCCGTGCACTCGGGCTTGAAACTGACAAGGATCTCGTGGACGCGGTATCAGATGATCCGGATATCAGGGAGTTTATGAAGGAGAATCTTGAAGAGGCGGTAAACCTGGGAGTGTTTACGCAGGAGAATGCGCTTGAGGAACTCGGAAGCGTCGTTGCGACAAGGCAGGCAAAGGAGTACCAGACTCGGAGGATCGGCTACGTCCTTGACAGGTACCTGCTTCCACATCTCGGCAACGCGGAAGCGGATCGGATGGTAAAAGCTTATTATCTGGCAAGAATGGCTGAGGCATGTTTTGAACTGGCAACAGGTCGGAGAAACGTGGACGATAAGGATCATTACGCAAACAAACGGCTAAAACTCGCAGGAAATCTGATGGAAGACCTCTTCCGGGTTTCATTCAACCGGCTTGCAAGAGATATCAAGTACCAGATCGAGCGTGCGAGTATGAGGAAACGGGAATTAAACATCATGACCGTGATACGCCCGGACGTACTCACACAGCGCATCGTTTACCCGCTTGCGACTGGAAACTGGGTTGGCGGGCGCACAGGTGTTGCGCAGTTGCTCGATCGCACCGATCAGATATCCTCGTTGTCCCACCTGAGAAGGGTAATATCACCATTGTCGAGAACACAGCCACATTTCGAGGCAAGAGACCTGCATCCGACGCAGTGGGGCAGATTGTGTCCATCCGAGACTCCGGAAGGTCCAAACTGTGGTCTTGTGAAGAACTTCGCACAGATGGTGGAGCTATCCACAGGAATCGAGGATACCGAAGCGATCAAGAACGAGTTGTATGCGTATGGCATCAGTGCAGTATGATATATGAGAGGCATAATGACAGGTAAGGTATTTTTAGACGGTGAACTGGTCGGCACCCATGAAAGTCCGGCAGAACTGGTGCGGAAGATCCGGATGGGGCGGAGGCAGGGCACAATCGGGGGCCAGCTCAATGTTTCGCTTCAGGGGCATGATGTGCTCATCAATACTGATATGGGCAGAGCCCGGCGCCCCCTGATCATTGTTGCAGGTGGCAGGCCGCTGGTCACTGAAGACCACATCATAAAACTCGAACAGAACGATATTACGTTTGACGACCTTGTATCAGAAGGTATAATCGAGTATCTCGATGCTGAGGAAGAGGAAGACGCGTTAATTGCGGTCAATGAAGATGATATCACGCCGGAACATACCCACATCGAGATCGATCCGGCATTGATCCTTGGAATATGCACGGGTATGGTTCCGTTCCCTGAGCACAATGCATCCCCGAGGAACACGATGGGTGCTGCAATGGTTAAGCAGTGCATCGGTATTTCGGCATCGAATCTCAAAATGAGACCTGATACTCGCGGGCACATACTCCATTATCCGGAGCGTGCGCTCGTGAACACCATGACCTCACGCGCAATCGGCGCAGACAACCGGCCCGCAGGTCAGAACTTCATCGTTGCAGTGCTGTCGTTTGAAGGTTACAACATCGAGGATGCGCTCGTGGTGAACAAGGGCTCAATCGAGCGCGGTCTCGGGCGCAGCCACTTCTTCAGGACGCTTGAGGCAGAGGAGCAGCGGTATCCTGGCGGACAGGAGGATCGGTTCGAGATTCCTGACGCCGAAGTTAGGGGTGCAAGAGGCGATGAAGCGTATGCGCACCTGGACTCTGATGGCCTGATCAATCCGGAGACTGCGGTTCGTCCCGGAGATGTTCTCGTCGGAAAGACATCTCCCCCGAGATTCATTGAGGAGCCCACCGGGCTTGCGCCACAGGAGCGCCGCGAGAACTCAGTTACCATGCGGTCAAACGAGAAAGGAATCATAGATACGGTCATCATGACCGAGTCGTATGGAACCCGCCTTGCACGTGTGAAGGTCAGGGACCAGCGGATACCAGAGATCGGAGACAAATTTGCATCCCGACACGGGCAGAAAGGAGTTATCGGATTGATCGTGCCTTATGAGGATATGCCATTTACAGAACAGGGAATCGTCCCGGATCTGGTCTTAAATCCGCACGCAATCCCGTCGAGGATGACGGTCGGGCATGTACTCGAGATGATCGGCGGAAAGGTTGGCGCGCTCCAGGGAAGAGGGATCGACGCCGATGCCTTCTCAGGTGAGACTGAGGAAGAATTGCGTGATGCATTGGTGGCGTGTGGTTTTGCAAGCACTGGTAAAGAAGTGATGTACGACGGTGTCACAGGCGCGCAGATCCAGGCAGACATATTCATCGGAGCCATTCTATATCAGAAACTCCACCACATGGTTGCGTCCAAGATCCATGCAAGATCGAGAGGACCTGTTCAGGTCCTGACACGCCAGCCAACCGAAGGACGTGCACGAGAAGGTGGTCTCAGGTTCGGAGAGATGGAGAGGGACGTGCTTATCGGGCACGGCGCAGCGCTCTCCTTAAAGGAGCGGCTGCTCGATGAATCTGACAAGGTGTCTGAACTGGTCTGCGGACACTGCGGAATGATCGCCACGTTTGATCGGAGGAAGAATATTGCATTCTGCACCAACTGCGGTGCCGAAACCGATATATATCCGGTCGAGATGAGTTACGCGTTCAAACTGCTCCTCGATGAGATTAAATCGCTTGGTGTTGCGCCGAGACTCGAACTGGTGGATGCGGCGTAAGATACCATGTAGTTCAGAGCGTTTTGCCGGTGCGGATCGTGCCGGCACATTTTTATAGGGGTCGGAAGATTATGGGAATTTCTCTAAATTATTTTAATTGTGATATTATTTCTAAAAAGGAATCCCACACTTCTTAGGGGGCACCGAAAAATAACCTATCGAAATCAGCCCGTCTCAGGCACACCACCATCTCTCGATAATATAGAATAACGGCTCTCTGGTAATTCTGGTTGAACGTATCTCGTAGACGAACCTTTCCGGTATGACATCAGGTGCTGCCAATAGCTTAAACTCCCCTTCTCGGAGAACTTATGCCCGGAATCGAGGATGAAACCGCCGCTCTCGAATGACGCAACACCGGTGCCTGATGTTCCGCCGCGTCCTACCGCGATTGCGATATCCCGCACGCTCATGCTCATGTCGTACAACCGGTTCACAGCCATGCCCGCGGCAAGTGCTGCCTGCGTGCCAGTGCCAAGACCGACGTGCGAAAAGATCCTGTTCGATGCGGACGCGGACGCCGCAGCCATCCAGGAGGATCGCGCTCGCGCATCCGGCCCGTCAGTTCAGAGTTGCCTGCGACGGTGATCTCATCCACCCCTTCTGCCACTTCTGCCGTGATGCGGATGCCGGGCTCTCCGATCGTCAGCCCGATCCCGCCATCCACCCGATCGATGCGTTGAGGTCGATTAAGGTGATATGGAGACGAGAGGGTGTTGTGATCTCGATTGTCATGGGGTGTCCTCTGGCGTCCATGGTAAAGATGTTTATGGCTCCCTAGTATCTGGTTGTCGCGTCTCGTGATACGACACCCCCTATGACCGATAGGTTTATGATTCAGAGAAATGATGATGGATACACCAAACTCGTGAGGTGGTAAAAATGTATAGAAGATGGTTGGACCCATTTGAAGAACTACACAGGATGCAGGAATGGATGAACAAGGCATTCGGAGACTTCGGACCGATCACTCCCGGGAGATTGCTACCATCGGGAACTATCGAGGAGACGATGGAGGCCATGACGCCGTCCACGGACTTGCAGGATATGGAAGATAAGGTCCTGGTCACCGCCGATGTGCCCGGTGTTGACAAGGAGAATGTCACAGTAAATATTCGTGGCGATATGCTCGAGATCACGGCTGAGAAGAAGGAAGAGAAAGAAGAGAAAGATGAGGGGTATATCAGAAGGGAGCGCGGCTACTCCGGATTCTACCGCATGATTCCGCTGCCGGCTGAGGTGGACCCGGCCAAGGTCGATGCCACGCTTAAGGATGGTGTGCTGCGGATCGAGATGGTGAAGACTGCACCATCGGAAACGAAGAAGATCGAAGTGAAGTGATCTTCTTCTTTTATTTTTTTATCTGATTCAGGATATTTTTTTAATCTTCAACTGTTTATTCTCACAAGCGAAATAGTCGGAGCATAAGTTTTGTATATCGAATGAATCAAAATCGCAGCATACGATTTTCCCGAATTATTAGGTCCGACGAACAATGTAAGTGGTTTAAGTGAGATTCTACCCTCAATTATCGGACCGAAATCTTCAATCTCGATATTCAGTCCGATATTTTATACCCGTTTCCATGGCTGACATGATCACTCACCCACCATATCACCAGGGCCCCGCAATAAATCTTCTGGAACGGCGCAGCTACGTGATCTCATCAAACACGAGATCCTCCCACTTCCGCACCCCGATAACAACCTCAAATTCAACCGGCGTCAGCACCGGCACAGGAAATACAGCGGCATTATCAATTGCAATCCGCGGGCATGCCGTGTTTACAAACGCATCCACTCGAAACGAAGCCAGCGCTTCCGGCGTTATCATGTCAGCGAACAGGATGTGCGCGTCCAGACCATGCGCTTCTGCCTTACCGCGCAACTCAAACGCGAGATCCTTTCTGCACTGCCCTATCTTGGTGGATACGAGAATCCCGAACGACTGCGCACCAAGCGACCGCTCGATTGCAGCGCAGCGCTTACGAAGCACTTTATCGACATCAGGCTTCCTGATCTCATTCATCTCCGGATCCGCAATCCAGACCGGCTTTTTGGTCGCAAGCGCGACCCCGAGCGCATGAAAATCGCCCGTGCCGATATACAGGTACTCAAGCGCAGCAGGAACTGCAGAGAAGTTACACCCAAGTACGAGTCCGGGATGTGCGATGCGCGCATCGCCGCTACTGATGACGCCCCGGATGCCGTGATCCGCAAGGTACTGCTTCACACAGGGAAGTTTATGTACGAACTGAGCTGTCGAGACAAGCCCGACACGATCCCCGACCACATCAATCGCTTTTGTTAGCAATGGAAGAAGATCGATCCTGGATTCTGTCTCGACAAAGATTACATTCTCTGCCTGTATGTTTGGTATCTCTGCATGTCCGAACTGGAACAGGATGTCCACAGACTCGAGAAGCGGCGTATCGATGTCGCACGCGCCGAAGCAGGAGTTTGCAGAGATTATAACTGCTGAACCTGTACGCTCTTCAATTTCCTCAGATACTTTGATAGCTTTCCGCTTGAAACCGTCCGGAAACTGGAGCCCAACAGTTTTAGCACGTCTTCTTTTGATTGTATCGATGATGTGTTCCAGACCGAAGTCGTACACATCATCGATCATACTTGCTTTGGCAGGAAGTACTTCTTGATCAGCGCATCACATTGTGAACAGGTGATCATGAGCCAGTCGCCAACCATCTGCTGGTTGAAATGCTCAAAGATCGATGCCCCGCAGTTCGGGCATGAATAATATTCTTTGAAGTAATAATTATAAAATGTCGGATTATTTTGCAGCCACTCGAGAACCGCTAACATGCGCTCGAGATACCGCTGCTCTGGTCCGGTTTCGTCTTCCATCGCGGTCTCAAGCCGCTCTTTCACATCTCTGAAATACCTCTTCGACTTCCCCCGGATTCTCTTATAATCCGTCGCATAATTAATAGTGTCTTTTAAATATTTTGAATACATCTCGACGCTTGCGCCAGCCTCTCTGCGTGTGATCGTCTTCAGGAAATACTCGCTCATCAAGTCCTCCATCAGATCGAAGCACTCTGTGCAGATATCGTAGCCCTCATAATGCGTCGAATCCAGTTCACCATGGCAGATGATGCACGCCTTTCGTTCCATGAGAGATAGGTAAACTTATACGAATTTAAAGGTATGTCCGGTTATAGGGTGCTTGTGGGGCATGGTGCAGGTTTCATGAAACTGGTGTGTAAGGGGGTTGTGAGCCCGGACACGGAAATGGTGGTGTGAACGGGCTCTGCAAAGCCGCATGTCCCCTGTCAATCCGTGGGTGCAGGTTTCGC
>QMVM01000068.1 GCA_003661105.1 Methanosarcinales archaeon
AAAAACCTAATTTTTTTAGGGTAGATTACTTATATACCTAAACGATAAATCTGAACACATAAATCAGGATAACCCGATACAGGAGGTAACATGGATCATCTAGTTCACAGAATTGTAAGATGCACAGCAGCCACCATCGCAGGCAGGAAACCGGCAACGTTGATGAACCTCTCGAATGCCAATGGTGGACTTCTGGACGCATGGGACATTTGCAAGGCAGGCATCTTCGCAGGGTCTGAAATCGAGTATTATGAACTCAAACGTACAGAGAAAAATGCAATCGTCCTATTCTTCAGCCGCAACCGGTTAAGCGAGGTCTTAAACAGGCGATCAGTGAGGAGATTCCTGCAGGGATGCGGATACGAGTCCGGTTCCATCGAATATGCACTGCGGATGCTTGAGCACAGGTATGCCGCCAGCGGATGCCCTCCCGAGATCGGGATCTTTCTCGGCATTCCATTAAAGGACGTTATGGGGTTTATGGGGCTAAGTTCTCTTGAAAATACAACATGTGGAATGTGGCGGGTGTATGGAAACCCCGCGGCATCCGAACGGAAGATGGACGAATACCGCAGTGCAAAAAGCGCAATATCCGGACGGCTCTTCGCAGGGGAGGACCCAGCGAGCATCATCAGGGGTAGTGGAATCGGGAGTCTCGGATAACCAGACTTGATCGACCGGACTTTCCCAAAGAGATACCTATAGAATCAGTGCCAGAACAATAACCGCTCCAAATCCTCCGAGCAGAAAGTAATCAGTCCCTGCCAGCGCACCGCCATAGTAATAGTACTCCCTGTCCCGATGGTAGCATCTCGACTCCAGAGCGTCAGAGAGTTCGTCCGCTCTCCGAAATGATCTGCGCAGCAGCGGAACTATCAGCGCGACAAACCCCCGTAATCCGGCAGGTTTACATCCTCTCGCCATCTGCGCTCTCGCAATCGTCTCTTTATCGCGCATCAGTCCGGGCATGAGTGCCATCGCCACGCCAACCATGAATGCCAGCTCCCTGCCAAAACCACCAAGCGGCTTCATAAGAGAGACGAGAGCGGTCTTTAGCTCCGATTGCGAGGTCGTGTGGAGCAGTACCGTGGTGAAGAGTATCAGGAGAATGAACCTTGCGACCGGAATCGCGGCAGCAACAACACCGCCACCCTGCATCAGCAGATGCGTCAGGAATATCAGGGCAAAGAATACCGCCATCGGTCGAAGCCCTTTTACGAGACTTGAGGCAGGGATGCCTGCGACGCGTATTAGCAAGACTGTGGCGACCGATAGCAGCCAAAGCCCCCGCGGATCTGCCAGATACACGAGAATGCCAGTTCCAGCGGTCAGCAGCAACTTCGTCCGCGGGTCAATCCTGTGGAGAAGCGAACTCCCTTTCCGGTATGTGGCAAACATCGCTTCTCACATCCGGTCCCGGTACATTGCGTTCGTGCCCTCAAACACCAGGTTTCCAGCGGAAAGCTTCGCGATCCGGTCCGCGACCTCAAGAACCTCCCCGATCTGGTGGGATATGTAGATGACGGTCACGCCGCCGCCAGCCCCCCCGCCGCCGGTCATCCGCCTGATGGCATCCAAAACCAGTCTCCTCGATCTCTGATCGAGTCCCGCGGTGGGCTCGTCGAGGATCACGTATTCCGGCTTCACTGCGATCGAGACTGCAAAAGCAGCGAGTCTCTGCTCCCCTGAACTGAGCTTAAACGGCGACTTTTCGAGAATACCCCTGCCAAGACCGACCTCATCTATCGCAGAGAGAACACTTGCTTCTACCGCATCGTCAGGCAATCCCGCCTTCGAAGGTCCGAAAGCCACCGCCTCCCGGACGGTTCTCTCGAAGAAGAACTCTTCCGGATGCTGGAAGAGAATTCTCACATTCCCACCCGGTTTTGGGGATCTTCCATCGATTGCGATACTGCCGGAAGTGGGCGTATCAAGTCCCGCGATGAGGCAGGCAAGCGTTGACTTCCCTGAACCGATCCCGCCGACGATGCCTGTGACCATACCCCTTCCGATGGTGAGACTGACGTCCTTAAGCGCAGGAACCGCCCATTCCGTGTCAGGACTATATGTGTGGGTCAGGTGCCGTATCTCAATTCCATCACCCTCCCGGGAAACCCCTGATACATGACCGGTTCTGTGATTTCCAAATTCTCCGCATCTCTTTCCTTTTTTTCGTTGTGGTCGAATTGATCCCATACAAGCGGTAAAATCTACCGGATTATATTTCCTATTGATATCATCTATGTCAGTCGCGGTGTTATGCATCCAGTTGACCACTGCACTTTTTTCCCCTTTTCCTTCGTTTGTTTCGTTTGCGCACTCCGCGGTAATGGTTCTGCCGTCGACGCTGGCGTTAGAATCTGACGGCATCGCGATTTCACTGGAAAAACCGACGGTGCCTGATATCCTGCCTTCCGAGATTGTAATAACCCTGTGGCAGTTGCCGAGATCCTTCGGGTTATGCGTGATCTGTATGATCGAAATGCCGCGCATGGTAAGCTCAGACATCCTCAGAAGCACGTTTCTCCGGTTGCTGGCATCCAGCATCGAGAGCGCCTCGTCAAAGACGATATATGCAGGCTCCATCGCCATGACCGCGGCGATGTTCACCAGTTGCTTCTGACCGCCGCTTAAAAGACTAACATTCCGGTCACGAAGTTCCGGTATTCCAAGCATCCCCAGATATTTCTCGATCCGGCGGTCGATCTCAGATGAGGGAACTCTGATATTCTCAAGCCCGAAGACGATGTCCTCTTCCACGGTCTCGCCGACCGCCTGCGCATCAGGGTTCTGGAATACGATGCCCACAGACCGCCTGATCGCAAACAGGCTCTCGCGGTCGCTTGTGGGCGTCCCGTCCACTGTAACCTCCCCCTCCTGTGACAGCAGCAGACCGTTTAAGAGTTTTACAAGCGTCGTCTTCCCGGAGCCGTTGTCCCCTGTGATACCCAGATACTCGCCTCTTCCGATACAGAGGCTTACATCCCTTAAAACCGGTCTTTCCGGGTACGAGAAGCTTATGCCTGCAAGTTCAATCACCGGATCACCAGACCTGCCAGTCTTGATACAATCAACGCGGCAACCAGTTTGATAGAATCCCCGATCAGGAAAGGCAGAACGCCGAGCACAACCGATTGTGGGATAGATAAACCTGTGACAACGGATAATTGGAAGGTTCCCAGGAGGTAGATCACTGCAATGCCTGCGATCATAGCGCAGACATCGGCAAGCGTGCTTCTGCCAAACGTTTCGGTGACCAATCCTGTGACGAATGCAGCAGGGATAAATCCGATGAGGTATCCACCTGTCGGTCCAAGAATGGCACCGATTCCAGACAAACCACCTGAAAATACCGGAAACCCGATGATCCCGAGCATTACATACACAATCATGCTCATCCCTGCCCACTTGCTTCCAAGCAGCAGCCCCGCAAGCAGCACAAAGAAGACCTGGAGCGTGATTGGCACAGGGCTTGCCGGGATCGGAACTCTCATGAACGCGCCGATCGCGGTCATTGCTGCAAACATGGATGCATAGATCATCGGTCTTACGCTGGTCTGCTCATGCATGGTATCGATCCGGTTGTTAACCTGTTTTGTGATGGAGGTTGACAGTGGTATTAAGGTTTGCGGATCATCGCGCCGATCGCGGCTTGTGGCGATCGGTGCAATCTCTGTCAATGGCTGCGTCGCTACGGTGAATTCAACTTTTTGTGCAAGGAGCCCCATCCGAAAGGGTGGGAGGACTTGCATGCAGTCACACTATAAAAGTTCATTGCTGGCTCTGACCGGCACACCACCATGTTTTAATAGCATTATGCCAAAGTTGATTTTAACATCCGCTTAGTAACATACCACTCGGAGGTAACAACAAGACAATGAGCTCAGAAATGTGCATCGTATGCGGACTCCCTAAGGAACTCTGCATCTGCGAAGAAGTGGCGAAGGAACAGCAATGGATCACGGTCAAGGTAAGGCGACGAAGATATGGAAAAGAGGTCACGGTCATCGACGGGATCGATTCACATGAGATCGATCTGCATGAACTCTCGACCTACCTGAAATCCAGGTTTGCATGCGGCGGGACTGTGAAAAACGAGACCATAGAGCTGCAGGGCAATCACAAAGACCGTATAAAGGATATATTGATAGATAGAGGTTTTTCATCCAGTCAGATTAAAACATAACCTAACATAACATCCCAACATGAAGCGAATCTATCTGGATCACGCTGCCACCACCGCGGTGGATCGCGAGGTCGTGCAGGCGATGCTGCCCTATTTTACAGAGACGTATGGCAACGCGTCAAGTCTGCATTCATTTGGCCGGGATGCCAAAAACGCGCTCGATGCCGGAAGGCAGACAGTTGCGGACGCACTGGGCGCACAGGCGAACGAGATCATTTTCACATCGGGCGGCACCGAATCCGATAATCTTGCACTGACAGGAGTCGGGAAGGGGCACATCATCACCAGTTCAATCGAGCATCCCGCGATACTAAACACATGCAAGTATCTAACGGGTCTTGGTTGCGAGGTTACGTACGTACCAGTCGATTCAGAGGGCATGGTCGATCCGGGCGACGTTGAGTCCGCAATCATCGGCGACACAACACTGATCTCGGTGATGCATGCAAACAACGAGATCGGAACGATCCAGCCAATTAGTGAGATTGGCGCCATTGCAAAGGATCATGGAATTCTATTCCATACCGATGCAGTTCAGTCGTTTGGTAAAACAGAGATCGATGTACGGAATATGAATATCGACCTCTTGTCAGTCTCCTCGCACAAGATATACGGGCCGAAAGGGGTTGGCGCCCTCTACATCAGGAAAGGCGTCAAGATCAAACCTCTGATGCACGGAGGCGGACACGAGATGGGTATGCGCGCAAGTACCGAGAACATCCCGGGGATTGTTGGCTTTGCAAAGGCGGCATCGCTTGCCGTCGAGCGGTTCGAATCCGATACCAGGCATCTGACAGGGCTTAAGGATATGCTGATTGCGGGCGTGATGGATTCCATCGATGACGTAACCTTAAACGGCAATCCGACAGAAAGGCTACCTAACAATGCGAATCTCCGGTTTGCGTTTGTGGAGGGCGAATCGCTCCTGATGCATCTCGATATGAAAGGGATTGCAGTATCCACCGGATCTGCATGTTCTTCGGCATCACTTGACCCGTCTCATGTACTGCTTGCGATCGGGATCGCGCCTGAGGATATTCATGGATCGATCCGGTTCACGCTTGGCAGGGGGAACACTGAAAGCGAGATTAAGTATGTTCTCGAAGTACTGCCAGAGATCGTCGGCAAACTGCGTGCCATGTCACCGCTTGCGGGGAGGTGACCTGAAATGGACTACAGCGAGAAGGTGATGGATCATTTCGCAAATCCACGGAATATCGGCGAGATCTCCGATGCCGACGGGGTCGGAACTGTTGGCAATCCGACCTGCGGAGACATGACAACGGTTTACATCAGGGTCACTGATGGCAGGATTGCTGACATTAAGTTCAAGACCTTCGGATGCGCCGCAGCGATTGCAACAGCGAGCATGACGACCGAACTTGCGCTTGGAATGACACTTGACGATGCGCTTGCCATGAGCCGGAACGATGTTGCCGATGCGCTCGACGGGCTTCCTGCTGTGAAGATGCACTGCTCAAATCTTGCTGCCGATGCGCTTCATGCTGCGATTGAGGAGTATCTGGCGAAGTAAAACCGGGCGCTGAGATGCGGGTGTGGTTTGAGAAAAGATTGAGTTCTTATACTTCGCGCCAGAAATTATCTTATCATACTCTTTTTTTGCTGAGCCTGAAGCCAGCAGACACGAGGTCATCGATCGACCGCTTTAAATCGAGTTTTCCATCATCTGCTGCCAGTAAATTGGAAAGGGTCAATACATAGGGTACTCTCATTTGCGGATTTAGGGTCAATACATCGTACACCATTTTAAGTTTTCCAGATATCGTTCCTGCGAGGTTCGACCCCCTCATTCAGCTCATAATCAAATTCTTTTATCAATACGGCAACATCCTGATCCTTTGCTCGATAATAGACTTCCATTTTCGTATGTTTTTAGCTCCCCTACATAACCACCCATCCCACTGTTCGTCTGGATCGATCTAAAACCCATTCTCGACCACAAAACTTCTATATTATTACTGTAATAGTCTTCTAAGAGGACGATAGATAAGGACGCGATCATCAAGCAACTTAAAGACGCGATTTACCAGTTCAAGCGTGAGACTGAGTTGCTTAAAGGACGTATAAAGGAACTCGAAGCCAAACTGGCTATGTATGAGAACGCACACACCCCACCAAGTCTGAAGCGTGGCGGTAAGCGCAAAAAGGATCAGAATAAAGACGGTGGGAAGAAACCGGGGCAGAAGAAGGGACATAAAGGTGTGACGAGACCTCCTGCAAAGCCGGATCGGCACGTGGATGTCACTAAAGATCAATGTCCCGACTGTGGAACTGAGCTTGGTGACCCGTTCAGCGTGGAAAAGAGAGTTATCGAGGAGATTCCGGAACCACAACCTGTTATCGTCACCGAATATAATATTGCACATTACACCGGCCCACACTGCCAGAAAGAAGTCGTTGCAACCGATCCGAGTTGTCCAAAAGAAGGCATATTCGGTAACAACACGATTGTCCAGGCGGCACTGCTGAAATATGAGGATAGGCTGCCACACCGGAAGATCCAGAACGCTCTGATACGTCAGTATGGGTTGAACATCAGTCCTGCTACGATACTGGATCTCACTCGCCGTGCTGCCGATGCGGTTCAATTGGAATATGGCATGATTCTAGAACGGGTTCGCAACGCTCTGATTCTACATGTTGATGAAACCTCGATCAAAGTCCAGGGAAAGACGTATTGGATATGGGCATTCACCACACCGGCAGAGACTTTTGTCGTGATTCGGAATAGTCGGGGTACGAAAGTTCTGATAGAGGTTCTGACGAGGAGATTCAAGGGAATGATCGTGTGTGACGGCTGGAAACCGTATGCCAAATTTACAAACCGTATCCAGCGTTGCTGGGCACATCTACTTCGAGAATTAAAGGAGCTATCCGAGAAGATTGCGGAGGCGGTTCCTTTACACAGAGCACTCAAGAGACTCCATGATAAACTGATTGACGCGCTGGAGAGTGATCCTCCTCCCGAAACTCGGGAGAAGCTGTTACATAATGCGGAAGCAACGCTCAACCGATGGCTCAAGAGGGGATACGGAAGCGAGAAGGTGGAAAAGCTCATAGGCAAGATAGAGAATGGCTTTGATTACTGGTTCACGTTTGTAACTCATCCCGGCGTGGAGTCGACCAATAACAGAGCGGAAAGGGCACTTCGCGAGCATGTAGTCCAGCGGAAGATCGTGGGGACACTGCGTAATAGAAAAGGGACGTCAATTCACGAGCGGATTATGACAGTGCTGGCAACATGGGCATAGCAGGGACTCAACAGTCTTCAGATGATGAGGGCGAGGCTGAGCGGCTAAACACATACATGAATACTAATGAGTACTAATGAATGTCAAATTAGTAGATAGCTTTATCTATGGGGCAAATGTTAAATGAATACTACTGAATGTTAAATTAGTAGATAAAAAGCGTGTGTAACTATGAGAATTCCAGAAAACCCTCCCAGTGATGAGGAAATATATAAGTTGTTAGGACAAAGTGATAGTAAGTCTATCGAAGAGCTTAAACCATATTTAGATATTGTTAATTCAAAATATTTGCATTGGGATGAGCTTCCAATGAGATTTAAGGACGTTAAGTTTAATCTTAAATTGTTATGGGGCTATGCCAAGTTAGTTAGAGAATTTAATAATAGAGCAATTAGACTGGATGGCTTAACATTGTATTATGTTCAAACTCCACTGATTGAGAAGGCGCTCCATGGATTAGATATGCGAGTTGGGGGTAAAATTGACTTTGAATCTCATATGCCATCAGTTGACTTAAAAAGAAAATATTTAGTCAATTCATTGATGGAAGAAGCAATAGCTTCTAGCCAGTTGGAAGGTGCAGCCACAACAAGGGTAGTCGCGAAACAAATGTTGAGAGAAAATAGGAAACCTAAGACCACTTCTGAACAAATGATACTGAACAACTACATTACGATGATGTACATTAAAGAAAATACGCAACCAAACCAACCATTGACATTAGAACTTATTCTGGATGTTCATAAAAAAATAACTAAAGACACCCTTGAAAAAAAAGAGTATGAAGGCGCTTTTAGAACGGACAATGAGGTTAAAGTATATTCAAGAGACGAAGGTCAGCTTATTTACGAGCCACCTGACCACAGTAGCATTAATCAACTCCTACAACAATCTTGTGGTTTTGCCAATACTGAGCCCACTGAATTTTATCTTCATCCTATCGTTAAGGCAATAGTGCTTCATTATATCATAGGATATATACATCCATTCAATGATGGAAACGGAAGAACTGCAAGAGCTTTATTCTATTGGTATTTAATCTCTCAAAAATATGATTGGTTTGAGTATGTTGCAGTATCCACTGCGATAAAAAATGCGCCAGTAAAATATACGCGGGCATATATTTACTCCGAAACAGACAATAATGACATTACTTATTTTGTAAAATTCAACTTGAGACAACTCGATATTGCGTTAAAATCATTCGAAAAGTACATTGAAAAAACAAAGACGGTAAATAAGAATATTTTTGAAACAATAAAGAATAATCCTAATCTGAACTTCCGCCAAGCAGATGTGATTATCACTCTGACTAAAAATGAGAGACCGACAACTGTGAGAGAAATGCAAGAACGTTATAATATAAGCTACCAAACAGCAAGAACAGACCTTTTAGGATTAGCTAAATTAGGTTATCTACGCAAGCACACGAGAGGGAAACAGTTTATCTTTCTTTTAGATAAAAATAAATGTATAGAATAATTGGGATTTTAGAAGCAAAGTTCCCAAAAGCCAAAACTACTTAACAACTCCTCAGTTACTTGTCTAACTACTATTTTTTCCATGCCCGTTTTCACCATAAGTCACTAAACCTTGGACTTAAGTCGTTACCGAAAAATAAAGTAGTAAAGTTTATTAGGCAAACCCCCATATATACAAGCATGGATGATCACACACAATACGCATCATGGTTAAAAGCCTTGTCTGGAGCGGATGAAGTTCAAG
>QMVM01000337.1 GCA_003661105.1 Methanosarcinales archaeon
GAATGAGTATTAAGTTTTGTTTTCTTTGGAATGAAATTTATTTCATATTCATAATCTGATATTTTATTAAGTTTATAACTTTTTAATTCAGCATTATCTAAATCAAAATACTTTTTTAATTCTATTGAGTATAAATGCGCTTTATGTTTCGTATTTTTAGCAATTTTCCATTTATTGCTAGATTTAAAAATTAATTTCTGTTCTTTAACCGAATTTAAATCAAAGTCAAGTAAATATTTATTATCTTTGTCTTTTAATTTTATTTCTTTGATTTCATTCCCTTTCAATTCAATATATCCTTTTTTAAACAATATTTTCTTTCCTTTATATCCATTTTCGTTTATATCTTCCAAATATTTTAATTTTTCATGTTGTTTATTTGTTGGGTTATGGTCATCATAGGCATTAATCTTTAGTAGCATTGTGCATTTATTATATGAACAAAAATCGTTAATTGGTATTGTTTCCGAATAATTAAACCAATATTCAGGATTTTCATTAATATAACTATATTTTTCTGAATTTTCGTTCAAATTAGTTATTGAAAAATTAACATAAGCAAGATTAGTGTCAATTACAGAAAAATTAATAACAAATAAATCTGTATCAAAATAATTATTATTTTCTATTGGGTTATATAATTGTATTTCTGGTTGAATTACATCAAAAAACATTTTATAGCTTACATTATTTTCTATTTCATCATTATTGCATGAAATAGTTAATGTCATATTTTTTTCCCAATTTTCAACATTTATATATAGATAATTATCTTTACTCAAATTTATATTATTATAAGTATGATTCAATATATCATTATAATATATATTACAGGTAAATAATTCATTCGTCCATTCTAAAATAGAAGCATTTATTTTATAATAATATCTGAAATCTGGATATAAATCTGTATAGTTATATATATTTGTAATAATTTTATCATATATATTAGGACAAGTATATTTATATATATTATATATTTCTGTATCTAAAAATTTTTCATGAGCAAAAAATAAATTATCAATTATTCCATCATAGGCCCTATCATTTGCATTATTGTTACCTATTGAAACAGCATTTCCAGAATCCACAGGCAAAGCAGTTGCTCTATTAGGAATTCCCGAAACATTCCCATTAATATAAAATGTAGAATTTCCATCAAAATTTCTAACAATACAAACAAATTGCCATGTAGATAAATTAATACTATTATATTCTGAATATATATAGTTTCCATTATTGTTGAAATATAGATTATCATTTGTATCATGCGGTAAAAATAGAAATTTTCCTGTATCTACAAGTCTCCCTGTTCCTGTTTCTCCAAAAGAATTCAAATAAATCCAAGCGCAAACGGTATCACTTCCTGTATTAATTATATCGTTACTTATATTTATAACATTATCAATTCCATCAAATAATAATCCTGTTTCATATTTTCCATCTGTATATATAGGACAATCAGAACATTGAGCATTATTATTATTTCCAGAACTATCATAAAAAAATGTATTATTAGACGGTAAAACATTATTAAATTCTAATTTTGCTGTCCAATTATAAGGCAAACATTCTTTATAAGATAAATTAGAAATGTTGCTAGATAATTTAAATTTTGCTTTTGGTTTTACGATATAAAAAGTTAAATTTTCGGAAAAAACAGAATTATATGCATTATTATTCTCGCAAGTCATATTTATATTTATGGTTTTATTCCAATTTTCAATATTAAAAGATAAATATTGTATCTGTGATAAATTTAAATTAATATAAGTTTGGTTTAGAATTCCATTGAAAAAAAGTGAACAATTAAATAAATCTCCTGTATTTTTCATTATTCCATATATATTGTAGGTAAAATTTTCACAATTAAAAGGATATTCTGAACTACAAAAATCAGTAAAATTATAATATTGATTATCTGTTATATTCCAAAATAAACTAAAATTAACTGCTCCACAATTTTCATTAATAGGATTACATCCCTCTCCATTATTATATAATATATTTATTTCTGTTTGGTTTAATTTTCTATTCGAAATATAAACCTCATCCATTGAACCATTAAAATATACATTATCCTGAACATCTCTTCCAATATACCAAGTATAAGAACCATTAATGCCTAAATTTTGGTCTGAAATAAAACCATAGTTACTACTATTTTGTTTTATTCCATTTACATAAAATTGAATATATGTTCCATTAGATGTTACAGTTAAATAATACCATGTATTTGAATTCCATTCCCCATTATCAGAATAAATCCTTTTTTGTTTATAGTCATCTGGGTCATCTATTTCAATCCCGATTTCCCCTTTTGAATCTCTGTTAAAAGCAATTCTGAAATCACCATCATGAAAACCTGCTATATTACTACTAAAAAAACTAAAATAATTATCTGAGCTATTTAAATCATTATTTAATTTTATCCAAAAAGAAACTGTCCAACCATTTAATATTTTATCTAAATCTAATCTTATATAATCAGTAAAGCCATTAAAACTATAACATCCATCTAATTTACATCCTGATGTTATATGAGTAGCATTATAATTTATTCCATCATGAGAATCTTTGTCATCTTTTATATTTACATCCCAAGAATAATAAGCTAATAATGAATTATCATTTAAAGAATTTTCA
>QMVM01000069.1 GCA_003661105.1 Methanosarcinales archaeon
AAACCCCCACCCCACACAATCGCGCGAATCACTTCGCGCGATGTGCCGGATGATACTTCGCGATCGTCTCGCTGTCCATCCGCGTCAACTGTGCCTCTGGCAGTTCGGCAAGCAGATTCCATCCGATCTCAAGCGTGGTATCGATGTCCCTGTCCTCATCCCGTCCCTGTCTGACGAACTGGTCCTCGAACATGTCAGCGAACTCGAGGAATCTTCGATCACGCTCAGATAACGCCTCTTTCCCAACAATTGCAACAAGACCCCTGAGATCGTTTCCTTCGGCATAAGCCGCATACATCTGGTCGGAAACTGCCTTGTGGTCTTCTCTTGTTTTGCCCTCGCCAATCCCGGAGTTCATCAGCCGTGAAAGCGATGGAAGTACATTGATCGGTGGATAAATCCCCTTCCTGTGCAGATCCCGTGAGACAACGATCTGCCCTTCTGTGATGTACCCGCTCAGATCAGGTATCGGGTGAGTTATGTCGTCTCCTGGCATCGAAAGGATCGGGAACTGTGTGACAGAGCCTTTTCTGCCCTTGATAACGCCTGCCCGCTCGTAGATAGTTGAGAAATCGGTATACATGTATCCGGGATATCCCCGCCGCCCGGGAACCTCCTCTCTTGCAGCACCCATCTGCCGGAGGGCTTCTGCGTAGTTTGTAAGGTCGGTGAGCACCACAAGTACGTGCATATCATGCTCGTAAGCGAGATACTCGGCTGCCGTAAGCGCAAGCCTCGGCGTGATCAGCCGCTCGACAGCAGGATCGTCTGCGAGATTTAAGAAGACCACTGCACGCTCAAGTGCGCCGGTCCGCTCGAAATCCTGCATGAAGGTCTGCGCCTCCTCGTTTGTGATTCCCATACCGGCAAAGACCACAGCAAACGCCTCCTCACTCCCTGGCACCTTTGCCTGCCTTGCGATCTGAAGAGCGATGTCGTTGTGGGGGAGTCCTGATCCGGAGAAGATCGGCAGTTTCTGCCCGCGCACAAGCGTGTTCATCCCATCGATCGTGGAGATGCCGGTCTGGATGAAATCCTCAGGCGGCTTTCTCGCATACGGGTTCATGGCAGCGCCGCTGATATCGATCCGGTCTTCGGGAACGATTCTCGGACCGCCATCGAGCGGGTCTCCTGATCCTGAAAGGATCCGTCCAAGAAGGTCGATTGATACTGGCAGTTTGATGGTCTCGCCTGTGAACCTGACACCGCAACTCCGGTTCAAGCCACCTGTACCCTCGAAGACCTGAACCACGACGATGTCCTTGGAGGTGTCGAGAACCTGCCCGCGCTTCGTGGTTCCGTCTTCCAGTTTGATGTATACAAGTTCGTTATATCCGATCGGCTCGGTCTTCTCTACAAAGATAAGCGGTCCTGAGACCTCGTTAATCGTCTTATATTCCTTCATTTCACTGCCTCCCGCATCGTCTCAAACTCCTTATCCATCGTTGCGAGAACCTTGTCCAGTTCATTGTCAAGCTCTTTCTCGAACTTGACCTTTGTCAGATCGTCCTTCGATTTCACAGAGATGATGTCCTCAAGCGGGACCCCGCTTTCCAAAGCGTTGTTTGCCATATCGGAGTACTTTAAGATCGCTTTTATCAATCCATACTGGTGATCCATCGTACAGAACGTATCGACCGGATGGAATGCGTTTTGTTGCAGGAAAATTTCTCGAAGCATCCTGGCAACCTCCATCGTCAGTTGCTGATCCTCGGGAAGCGCATCCGAACCGACGAGCTGCACGATCTCATAAAGTTCCGACTCCTTCTGAAGTATCTCCATCGCTTCGCCACGCAGTTGCAGCCATTCAGGAGATACCTGCTCGTTGTACCAGTCTGATAGAAGATCGAGGTACAGGCTGTAACTCTCAAGCCAGTTGATCGATGGAAAATGCCTCTTCTGCGAGAGTTTCGCATCGAGAGCCCAGAAGACCTTGACGATCCTGAGTGTGTTCTGCGTCACTGGCTCAGAGAAGTCGCCGCCTGGCGGGGATACCGCGCCGATCACCGTAACCGATCCGGTAAGCCCTGATAGTGTGTCAACCCTTCCCGCGCGCTCATAAAACTCTGATAGTCTGGCAGAGAGATATGCAGGATATCCTTCCTCGCCAGGCATCTCTTCAAGTCGCGATGAGATCTCGCGCATCGCCTCTGCCCACCTCGATGTCGAATCAGCCATCAGCGAGACATCGTATCCCATATCCCGGTAGTACTCGGCGATGGTGATCCCGGTGTATACCGATGCTTCTCTTGCCGCAACAGGCATGTTTGAAGTGTTTGCGATCAAAACGGTTCGTTCCATCAGCGGCTTGCCTGTCTTCGGATCAGCCAGTTCGGGAAACTCGTTTAAAACATCAGCCATCTCATTCCCGCGCTCGCCGCACCCGATGTAGACCACGATCTCGGTATCACTCCATTTTGCAAGTTGCTGCTGGGTAACGGTCTTACCGGATCCGAAAGGTCCCGGAATCGCGGCAGTCCCGCCCTTTGCAAGCGGGAAGAGTCCATCGAGGATCCGCTGCCCGGTTATCAAAGGAATATTCGGCATCAGTTTCTTGCGCGACGGTCTTGGTGCACGTACGGGCCACTTCTGCATCAATGTTAGTTCAGTACCGTCCGCAAGCTTGCAGATACAATCGGTCACCTTAAACGATCCCGATTTGATATCATCGACGACACCTGCCACGTTTGGTGGGACCATAATCTTGTGTTCGATATGGGTCTCAGGAACCGTTCCGATGATGTCCCCGCCCTTAACTTCAGT
Organism: Methanosarcinales archaeon; assembly: GCA_003661105.1. Classification (GTDB taxonomy): domain Archaea; phylum Halobacteriota; class Methanosarcinia; order Methanosarcinales; family Methanogasteraceae; genus Methanogaster_A. The sequence goes on from QMVM01000069.1 coordinate 2,764, forward strand.
GCCCTTTGTGACGACCGGGGTAAACTCCCACTCTCTGGCACGGTCAAGTCCGGGAGCGGTAACGCCGCGCTCGATGAAATCGCTCTTCATCAGCTCCATAAGTGCGGGAAGCGGGCGCTGTATTCCATCATAAATACTCTCAAGGAGTCCTGGCCCAAGTTCGACAGATAACGGCATGCCTGTATTCTCGACAGGCTCGCCCGGCGCGATGTCTGATGTATCCTCATACACCTGAATCGTAGATTTGTCGCCCTCTATACCTATCACCTCTCCCATAAGCCCCTCGTTGCCGACCTTGACCACATCATACATCTTTGTGGGTACATCGATGACGGTCACGACCGGTCCTGCTATCCGGTATATAGTTCCTTTTACTTCCAAAGATCAACACCTACTGCTTGTTTTATTTTTTCTCGTAACTGAGTAGTCTCTCCGCCCCCGACCAGAACCACAGTCGGCACGACCGATTCGTCGAGCGCCGATTGCAGCACATCCGGAAGAAGCGAAGCATCATCGTTATTCATGACCAGTATTCCAACATCCTGATCCAGAAGTACTTTGCGCACGGTCGGTTCTATCGTATCCTCAGTGACTTCGTACGTCTTTCTCACACCTGCGAGTTTGAATCCGAGCGTGAAATCTCCGCGTCCGATTGTTGCAAGTTCCATTTTATCTCCTGCTGACGATATGCTTCATCGATACCTCAATCAATGCTCTTCATCACTGTTAAATGATCACTTCACACACTGTTCCGATGTGATAAATATCTATTGGATTCGTGAGCCCATGTGATTGAAATTTCCTTGTTCAGTTCCACATCGGTGTCAGACATGTTTAGTCTGTCCGAACGTTGTTCGGCTCACTCTGCCACCTTGACCATGCAGGGGCGGATCACTTTTGATTTGAATCTGTACCCGCGTTGCAGTTCCTCAACGATGGTGCCGCTTTCAGAGTCGCACTTCACCCGGGCGATCGTCTCATGCAGGTATGGATCGAATATCTCGCCGACCGACTCTATCGGGAAGACCTCTTCCTTCTCGAGTACGTCATGAAACTGCCGTAGAATCATCTCTATTCCTTTTTTGATGTGGTCCGCATCATGATCCTGCTGAACAGATCCGAGAGCCCGCTCAAGATTGTCGACCACATCGAGGATCGACAAGATGAGCGATTCGTTTGCGTATTCGACCGATTCGACCGTCTCTTTCGCGGTTCTCTTCTTGTAATTCGCAAAATCCGCCTGCAATCTCTGCAATCGGTCGAAATGCGAGTTTGCCTTCTCCTCGCATTCCGTGAGCCGCTCTTTCAACGCCTGAAGCGATTCTGCACCGGCGTCTGCATCCGCACCCTCTGCGACATCAACTTCCGGAGCGCCTGACTCCTCGATCTCAGAATCGGTCATAGTCGTGTGGTGCCTGTCCCGGTGACGGAGCCAGTTCCTTGCGCTCGGACGCGAGTACATCATCGACCTTGAGGATCATGACCGTGGCATCGGTAGCGGATTTCAGGGACTGGATCTTCACCTGTAGCGGCTCGATTACGCCATTTTCGTACATATCGATGACATCGCTGTTGTACACATCGATGCCGGATGTTGTGCCGCCGGCTATGTGCTTCGCTTTGAGCATGGTCATCATGTCGGTCGAGTCAAGCCCTGCATTCTCTGCGAGTGTGTACGGGATCGTTTCCAGAGCATCCGCGAACGCATCGACCGCAAGTTGCTCCTTGCCACCGATCGTTCGAGCATACTCTCTGAGGTGGAGTGAAAGTTCAATCTCACATGCGCCTCCGCCAGCAACGACCGTATTAGCCTTGACAACATCAGCCACAACCCGCAGCGCATCGCCAATCGCACCCTCGACGGTATCCAGAACATGTTCCGTGCCGCCGCGAACGACGATGGAAACGGTCTTCGGATCCGGGCAGTCCTTTATATAGATCAGCTCCTCATCATCCGAGCCTTTCTCCTCAACAATACCTGCTGTGCCGAGATCGATCTTCTCCACATCCACAATATTTGAGAGGATCGTTGCGCCAGTGGCACGTGAGATCGCTTCCAGATCGTTGTCATTGACCCGCGCAACCCCGAGTATGCCGCGTTTGACAAGATATGTTTGCGCAGACTCAGTAATACTCTGGGTGCAGAAGACGGCATTCACGCCGATATTGTAAAGGCTATCAACATCTGACTTGATAGCAGACTCCTCTCCAGCATACATCTCCTCCAATTGCGTAGCAGAGGTTACTTTCATCTTTTCGTTGGTCTTTCCGCCAGGCGCCTTGGCAAACTTCCGGAATTCGATTCCCGAGGTCAACAGCGCAATATGTGCATCCTTGACACGTTTTGGCATCGCATCGTGTACACGCCTCTTGTCGATCACGACACCTGAGATCAGTTCGGTGTCCTCGATGCTTTTACCGATGCTCTGCTGGATCCTGACGTTATTAAAGACATCGATATCCCCGTTTTTAATGAGTTGTATCGCACGTACGCAGATTGGTGCCAGATCATCACACGCGATGGATTTTCCGACCATTGCAGTTGCTGCGATACTCTGTAAAAGATCGGTGTCATCCTCTGCGACATCGATTGCAAGTTCGCCTAAAATTTCCTGTGATTTCTGTTCTGCCAGTTTATACCCTGCAATAACCGTTGTTGGGTGGATGCCCCGCTCCAGCAGTCCGCCTGCCTTTTTAAGCAGTTCTCCTGCAAACACGACAGACGTAGTGGTACCATCCCCGACTTCCTTTTCCTGCGTATTCGCAACAGCAACGATCGTTTTTGCGCTTGGGTGCTCCACAGCTATCTTGCGCAAAATGGTCTCGCCATCGTTGGTGATCGTGACATCCCCTGCCACATCTACGAGCATCTTGTCCATGCCGCGTGGACCAAACGTCGATTTTACCATGTTTGACACCGCCATAGCAGCGGCGATGTTCATCTGCAATGCATCCTTTCCACGTACATGTTCCTTACTTGGGTCTACTACAATTATTGGTTGAGTGATCTGTCCAGCCATTACGAGCCTCCGTAATTGTTATATTCCAACTGATAGTACTTCTATAAAAAGATTGCGGATAGGCTGGCAGATCCATTGACCGGAATGCCGGTCACACCCACTCATAATGCGCTAGCACTTCCGGTTTAAAGTCGTAGAGGAGACTGTTTTCAACATATCCAAAGAATAGGCACCCGCCACATGCCTCTGACGCCCTTTTCCGCAGGTCTTTTGACGACTTCCAGACATTCAGAATGCCGTCACTCACATCCCCGAGATGTGTCCTTGCGACCCGGCAGTTCTCGATCCTGCCATCAGCAGTGACATGGAGTACGATATCGCTGGCATGGCACCTGAAATCAGGTTTTAAGTTCTTTACCATCTCCAGGTATGTCAGGGAATTGATGATCGGGAACTTGCTCTTCTTGAGTCCGATGATCTGATCGACCGCCCTTCTGTATGCTCCCAGGTCCCTGATCCCTAGCTCCTCCCAGATCCTCCCGGATATCCCACCAAACTCATGGATCGGTTCGAATGATATCCGAACGCCGAGATCACGCGCCAGATATATCAGATTCCTGATCTCATCCAGATTCTTTCCACTGATCACGCAGTTTAAGAGGATGCTGTGACCCGCCTCCTTCGCGTCCATTATCCCATCCAGCACGCAATCGAATTCAAATCCCCTGATCTCCCGAAATGTCTTTATCCCGTCCAGAGAGACTGACAGGTAATCGAGGTCCGATAGATCCGGGATTCGCTTCTTCAGGAGTTTTCCGTTGGTTATGAGCGATGTCATCATCCCGAGGTCGTGGGCATGCTTTAGGATTTCGGGGAGGTCCTTTCGCAGAAGCGGCTCGGCAGTCCATGCATTATAGGCTCCGATTCCAAATGATCTTGCCTCATCGAGGAGACTTAGTACCTCTCCAGTCCCCATCTCCGCGCCCTCCTCCTTCCAGTACTCGCAGAACTTGCAATGGAGGTTGCATCTCGCATTGATCCCGTGTGATAGGACAAAGGGTCTTTTCCGGACCCTGAGCTGCCAGAGAGCTTTCGATGCCAGCACCGGTGAGAATGCCATGAAGAGTTGTTATGTGCGAAGTTGGGTTTAAGTATTGGGTTTCAGGGTTGCCGACCTGCCCCGGATATTTGCATCTCCGGGAGCGGCCATCCCACATTTTTCGCTGCTTGCGCTTTCCGCCCGACATCCGAAACTATATGACCCATCTGCACCGCAAGCATGCGACTGCGGACTGATCGAAACCCGACGCGGAGCATAGAATCAGCAGCGGGAGGACCTTGCCATACTTCGTTGACATCGCTTGATGCTATTAGAACACCGACAGAAGAACATCGAAGAGGTTTGCAACGCCTGAAGTGTGAATCGTCTTCCTGATCGCCCGGAACGATACTTTTTCTGGCAGCCCTCACTTCAAGACCTCTGCAACATACCGCTCCCTATCGCTTAAGTCCTGCGTGTACCACTTCTTTGATTCGGACTTCACGAGGTCTGCTGGCAGTAGATAAGAGAAGGAACCTTCCGACGCATGTTTTTTGAACTTCGCAGTGGCAATTCCTCCCTTTGCCGGCTTTACATACAGCCTCTCAAAGGACACCCTGACGATCCGCCACACCCTTCCACCAAGCACAAATATCTCGTCAACCGGATACTGCACCTCGCCGATCGTTTGTCTGGAACTGACGTCTATAACTGCAACCACTTTGTTTGAGGGAATATTCGAATGAATCTCACCCTTTGCTCCAAGATCCATCAATCTGGTTGTTGCACGCCACGTCTCATGCCATTTTTCGATCCATTCGCTCTTCACAAGGTGACTTAAGATGTCGCGCAGTTCGTCTTCCGGACAAAACCCTCCGAAAAGATTCAGAAGGTGGAAATCGGTAAGCCCGCATGGGCTGGCATAAAGCGAGGAGAAGACCTGTTGCACCACAACAGACGGATCGTACAAGTAGTCAACCGGTTCGAGGTATCCCGCCATCGCAGCGTGAAACATACGTTCAAGCAGCATCTGTTCATCCGCAGAACCATACATGGCAAAGACGCGGTTTCGTTGCATACGCCTGCTCCCCCGACCAATCCGCTGGAGCAGCGATGATATGCTCCACGGGACTTCTGCAAGCACGATGGCGTCAATATCTCCGATATCAATCCCTATCTCGAGCGTCATGGTAGCCACACAGACTCCATACTGCGCGTCCTTCATGAAACTCTCGGCTTCTCCGCGAATAGATCTGCTCAAACTGCCATGATGGACAACGACGCGGCTATGACCCCAGAGATCCATGCATTCCCTGGAAAACCCCTCCACTGTTGCTCTCTTATTGCAAAAGATGAGCAGCTTCCGGATGTTCTCTCTTTTTACGCAGTCATATAGTTCTTCAGCCGATTCCACAAGTGTGTACTCAATTTCTCGTTTATCAGAGTCGGTGATAACCTCAAAATCTCCAAGATATCTTCCCCCCACATCCTCCGGAGATGCTATGGTGGCAGAGAGGGCATAGACATTAAAATCTGTTTCTGAAAGATGTTTTAGTCTTTTTAAAAGGATCCTGAGTTGATCTCCTCGATATGTATTGTCTATAAGATGTATTTCATCGAGTATCACCGCTTTTATCTTCTTAAACGAGCCGGGGTGTCTGCAAATCATCGAATCAAACGACTCGGGTGTGGTGATCAAGACATCCGGAGACTTGGCCGGGTTAAATCGTGGCGTATCGCCGGTCTTTAACGACACCGAGACTCCAAGTTCATCCATCTGCTCCTTGAGGCGGTCGTGCATATCATTAACCAGTGCCTTCGTCGGAGCGATGTAGAGAATCGTAATGCCATTCATGCCGCCCCATGCTTCCTTCAAATGCCTCTCGATAAGCGGTGCAATCACAGCTTCGGTCTTTCCACTGGCGGTAGACGAGACGATGATTGCGTTCTTCCCTGCAAGGACTACGGGAATGGCTTGTGATTGAATCGGAAGGAGCCTGCCGTACCTGCCAAAGAAAGTAATCCACGTACGCCTGAGCCTTCGTCTGTCAGAATCCATCCGGCAATGCTCCAATCGGCTTATCAGGATGAGAACGAGTGAGATCAAGAGATTCTGTCAGCCCCTCGACGAATCTGCGAGGTTCCGGAGCCGATGTTTCGACAGGCTCGTTTGCATCCATGTCTGTGAAATATACTTGTGGTGTCGTGACTTCCTCCCCGCTACAAGTAACGGGGCGTCCTGATTCATAGCGGTTGCTCATGCAACCATCTCCACAGGCGTTAATTCCGGGCAGTCCGCCCGTACATATCTGTTTTTGATGTTGATTGCGGCGTTGTGATCCCGACCCATGACCGCCCCACAGTCAGGACA
>QMVM01000338.1 GCA_003661105.1 Methanosarcinales archaeon
AGAACTGGTGGAGTAAATATATGATATCCACTCAAGAACTTATGCGGCTCGTCATGGAATCCGGGAGTTTTGACTGGCTGGATGCCAGTTGCGAGGATGTTTATTCCAGTGGGGATGGTGAGGCAGTCAAATGGCTCAGCGAATCGTAAGGCGAGGCAGAAGTGTAGATGAAAAGAGCTGAACAACAAGAGGGATAAACATGATAGAAACTAATATAGACACTGCCTTTTTCCATTCATGGTTTCGAAAGTACGTAAAAGGTTTTTACTCGGAAGACCCAAAAATCCAGGAGAATATCAGACTTAAAGAAGAACACACATTACGTGTTTGTAAGGAGATCCTTCAGCTATGCAGATCCCTGGATCTCAATGAAAATGCGCTTCGTCTGGCTGATACCATCGCATTATTCCACGACATAGGTCGCTTTGAACAATTCAAGACATATCATACTTTTAATGACCGGGTATCGGAAAACCACGCAACTCTTGGGCTGAAGGTTTTAGAAGAAACAGACGTATTAAGCCGGCTCACAGAAACACAACGCTCCATCGCTTACAAAGCTATAGGCTATCACAATGTGCGTAAACTTCCCGACCCCGATAGCGAAACCCCCGATTGTTTACTGTATTCAAAATTGTTACGGGATGCGGATAAATTGGATATATGGCTGGTTGTGACAACTTATTACGGAGAACGTCACAAGCATCGCAACCCTACACTGGAGCTTGAACTTCCTGATACGCCCGAATATTCACTTTGCTTTGTTGAGGATATCCTTAACAACCAGGTTTCAAATTCTCATGAGTTAAAAACATTTAATGATATGAAACTCCTGCAACTGGGTTGGCTATTTGACATCAATTTTACTCAGACATTCATCCGGATTCAACAAAGACAGATTATCGAGAAGATTATTGCTGACCTGCCTGATACTGAAGATATACGAAAAATTCAAAACCATTTAAAAGAATATCTGAATGAAAGAATATCTGAAAAAATATGCAATCCTCGATCCCCGCTATAAAAATCAAACAATACTCAAACGGCAGAAGAAATACCCTTGATACGAGAATGGAGATAACATGACCACAACCTGCTCTGCACCCGGAAAAATATACCTCTTCGGCGAACACGCGGTAGTCTACGGAAAGCGTGCGATCGCATCCGCAATCAACCTCCGCACCACTGCAACGGTTTCGGAATCTGACCAGACAACGATCTCGTCCATTCTCGGAACGACAGGCATCGATTACATGGCGCATCCCTATATCTCGCGGTGCATCGAATCGCTCGCGGTCCCACCGGTCTCGGTTCGGATCAATTCAGAGATTCCGGTCGGCTCAGGACTCGGATCGTCGGCTGCTGCGGTGATCGCAACGCTTGGCGCACTCAATGCCGAGTTTCGGCTCATGATGGATAGTGCCATGCTTGCAGAGGTGGGGCACCGGATCGAGCGGGATGTCCAGGGATCGGCATCGCCGACCGACACCGCGGTCTCGACGATGGGCGGAACCATGCTGGTAAACCCCGGAGTATCCTCATCGAGACTGCGGATGATTGAGTGCGATATCGTGATCGGGGATACAGAAGAGTTCTCTTCCACAAAAGAACTTGTAGGAAACGTCAGAATCCTGCACGAAGACTATCCCGGGGTTATGGACTCGATATTTGATACCATAGACAACCTGTCAGAGATCGGCGTGCTCTTAATCGAGAGGGGGGATTACAGGTCGGTCGGGGAACTGATGAACATCGATCATGGGCTTCTGGATGCAATCGGTGTCGGGAGCGCGAAACTCTCGCGACTGGCGTACGCTGCCCGAGACGCAGGCGCGTATGGTGTAAAGATTACAGGCGCAGGCGGCGGCGGGTGCATCGTTGCGCTCGTCCGCGGTTCGGGTACCGATGCTGCCGGAGGTGGTGCTGACGCGGTCGCTTCGGCGATAGGCAACGCCGGTGGGCGTGCGATCATGACAAAGGCGAGCGAGGAGGGGGTTGTTGTGCGAGAGACTTTCTGACCGCCCTAAAAGTGCTAAATGGCACAATCGGAATATCGAGTTCGGACGATGCGCATGCACGAGAGCGAAGCAAGATAGGCGGAAGACATCACCAGAAGAAATTCAGACAGAAGATGGTAAATGTGAATATATGGTTGAAGCGTATCCGAAATCTTGTCAAACCGAACGAATGGTTGAAGGTGCCGGGCTAAAGTTACTTGGACACTACCACTACTATGAAAGTGAGCGGGAACTTCCGCTGGATGCAGAACTTCTATCATCCGGTAATGAAACCCGCCTTTAGATGGGTTAATCGTCGTAGCCAGAAGAAAAGCTACAACTGGGATCAGTTTCACCATTTTTTCCAATTTAATCCACTCCCACAAGCTTGGAGATACATCACTCACGATACAACCCGAACCCGTAAGAGGATGTGCTTCAGAAGCCGGATGAGGGAAATCTTCAAGTCATGTTCTGTGAGGGGGCTATAGCAACTTTGGAGCTATTACCCGAATCTTTTTATTATTTTCTGATAACGTCGGATTGTCTTACGCAACCACAACTACCATAATGGAGAACTATCGGTCTGAAAAGTGGTTTACACCGCTAATCTGTGTCCATCTGCGTTAATCTG
>QMVM01000339.1 GCA_003661105.1 Methanosarcinales archaeon
AACAAAAGCGGCGAAGTGTAGAACATCATGGACAAATACGAACAGATAATCGGACTGGCAAAGCGGAGAGGTTTCCTCTGGAACTCCTTTGAACTGTACGGCGGAACAGCAGGTTTTTACGATTACGCGCCCCTTGGCGCGATGCTGAAGCGCAGGATCGAGGATATCTGGCGGAAGATGTACGTGGTCGAGGAAGGATTCTACGAGATCGAGACCCCGACCATCGGGATTGCTGCGATCTTCGATGCGTCCGGGCACACCAGAGGATTCTCAGACCCGATGATCGTCTGTTCCAAATGTGATCATGCATTCCGTGCAGATCACCTGATCGAAGGCGTCGTTGAAACTCCGGATGCACTGCCAGCATCAGAGATCAAGCGGCTGATCGACGAACACGGCATAAAATGCCCACAATGCGGCGGTGTCGGAACATTCGGGGATGTTTCCAGTTTTAATCTGATGTTCAAGACAACGATCGGACCGGGTGCAGAGCGGGTTGGCTATCTCAGGCCAGAGACTGCACAGGGGATGTTTGTTGATTTTGAGCATCTTTTCAGGTTTTACAGGGAGAAGCTCCCGTTCGGCGTCACACAGATCGGAAAAGCATACCGAAATGAGATTTCCCCGCGTCAGGGCGTTATCCGGCTCAGGGAATTTACGCAAGCAGAAGCCGAAATTTTCATAAACCCCTCTGAAAAAAATCATCCGAGATTCTCCACGATCGAGGACATGGTTCTCCGGTACTATCCTGCCGCAAACCAGCAGGATGGTGATGGTGTCGGTGGTGTCGGCAGCGGAATCATCGAACTGACCGCGAGGGACGCGGTGGATCGTGCAATCGTTGCGCACGAGTTCCTCGCTTACCATCTCGTACTCACGCACCTCTTCCTTGTGCGGGTGGGCATCGATCCTGCGCGCCTGCGGTTCAGGCAGCACCAGCCAGACGAGATGGCGCACTATGCTGTCGATTGCTGGGATGCCGAGGTTCTGACCGACCGGTTCGGCTGGGTCGAGATCGTCGGGATCGCTGACCGCACCGACTACGACCTGTCATCACACGCGGAGCACTCGAAGAAGGATCTTTCCGTTCTTATCGAGTACGACACCCCGAAACAGGTAAAACGGACTGTGGTGAAGCCGGATATGGGCGTGATAGGCCCGCTCTACAAAGGAAATGCAGGCAAGGTTCGTGCAGCGCTCATTGGTTTGGGGGAAGAGGATCTCATGGGTGACGGGATTAAAATCGAGATCGATGGTGGGATCGTTCTAATCCCGCGGGACCTGGTCGAATACGAGACCGTAATCGAGGAGGTTCGCGGCGAGCGGGTTATTCCGCATGTGATCGAACCGTCGTTTGGCATCGACCGGATCATCTATGCCGCGCTCGAACACTCGTTTTCAGAGGAATTTGTGGCGGGCGTTACCCGAAATGTGCTTCATTTTCCGGCAGAGGTCGCGCCTGTGCAGGTTGCGGTACTTCCGCTTCTCACGCGGGAGGAACTGATTACGCCAGCGCTTGCAGTCTCAGCGACGCTTCGGGAAAACGGGGTTTTCGTGAGTTATGATGATTCCGGGACTATCGGGCGTAGATACCGCAGAAACGATGAGATCGGGACGCCGTTTTCAGTAACAATCGATTACGAGACGCTGGATAGCGATACCGTAACGATCCGCGATCGGGACAGTATGGCGCAGATCCGGGTGCCGATTGGGGAACTTGTAGAGACGCTTCGTGCGATGATCCGGCACGGCTTTTAGGCCGCTACTACTCAGTCGTCTCAGTAAGCGAGATTCCAAGCACGCGTTCGAGTTTCTTTCGAACGCTGTCTTCGGGTCTCAAGTCTTCGCGCTCCAACTTCTTGATGAGCGATGATTTCTCTCTTATCTCAAGCGCCAGTTCTTCCTGAGACATGCCGCGCGCCTCACGAGCGCGCCTGATCGCAAAGCCATAATCGGATAGCATCTCGTCGGTCATCTGATCAAACATATCAGGGCGCCTCCGCGACCCGGTACGAAACGTGATGCCTGCCGACATCTTACCTGCCGGAACCTTGCCTGCTGCCACTTTTCCAGTTCCCGGGACAGTGGTCTTTGGCACTTGCTTAACCTCGTGCCCGTATTTCGCACAAGCGTCACAGACGTTTAACTCAGTACCCTCGAGGATAACCCGATGCGCTTGTCCGCGGATGTTGCTTCCGCATATTTCGCATTGCATAAGAATAGCGTATCGCCCCATCTTCCATAAAGGTTTATGTGTTGTCAGGATATTCAGTCTTATAATGGATTTGGAAATGGACGCTGATGCGGATATAGATTCAACAGAGTTTTCCAAGTATGTTGTGGACCGCATGCAGCAACTCGAATTGAAAAATAACCTGCTCGAGAAGCAGTACCAGAAGGTCGAGACCGAAAAGCAGCTTGCTGAAGACCAGCGATTGAAGTACGAGCGTGAACTTAGAAAACTGCGAAGTGAACTCGATAAACTAAAAACGACCCCGCAGCTGGTAGGAACGCTCGTAAACGTTCTTGACGAGGGTAAATTGATTGTGCGATCGAGCACGGGTCCCGAATTTATCGTAGGGAGTTCCCAGTTCATCAAAGACGGCGAACTCAAACCCGGTGTGCAGGTT
>QMVM01000070.1 GCA_003661105.1 Methanosarcinales archaeon
AATGAATAAAAATAACTTTGAAAATATTATACCAGCTGACCTCGTTGAGGTCGGCAGATAATATCCGGAAATAAACAAGACCGACGTCCGCAGCCAACCCGAAATTCTCAGGGCACCACGTTGCCGCTAACCGCAGAGAAATCCGTTGCAAAAATCCATGGAATGGATGCTGACCTCCATTAACCAATCCCGAAAATTTCCATGCACCCCTTTCCCTTGATATTCTTTACAATTTTTAATAAAAAGGTTATAATCAAATTCAATGATGTAAATAGTTTGTATATAGTACAATTAATTTAACACACAAAAAAAATGATTCGCAAATTATTAGTATTAATACTCGTTATTCTAACCGGATGTGTAGCTCCGGAAATTAAGGATACCTTTCAAAAAACATCCCGAGCAGAACAAATCCGTTCTGAATTGAGCAATACCACCCTTAAACGGGTTTTCGTTGTAGCACATCGCGCATGTTCTAAGAATGCCCCGGAAAATTCACGGCTTGCAGTGGTTAATGCAATCAATATGGGAGTGGACATCATAGAGATTGATATTCGCAAAACCAAAGACGGTAAATTTATTCTTATGCATGATACTACTGTCAATCGGACAACAAATGGTAAAGGACAAATAAAAAATTTAACACTTAAGCAACTCCGAAAACTTCACTTGAAAGGTCATGACAGTCAGCTAAGCAAGGAAACCATTCCAACTTTATCTGAAATTCTTAAGCTTGCGAAAGGGAAGGTGATGATCAATTTAGACAAAGCCGAGCCATATTTCAATGAAATACTTCCTTTACTTAAAAGTACTGGAGTTTCCAGGCAGGTGATTTTTAAAGGAGGGGCCAATCCCAAAGAAGTGTATGAGTGTTTAGGCATAGATTCTTCCGTAATTTACATGCCAATACTTTGGATAGACAAGAAGCAAAAAGTTTTAAGGAATAATAAAGGACTTTTTAACTTGTATGAAATATTTCCCTTAAACAAGCAAGTACGAATGGTTGAACTCGTGTTTGACAATTTAGATGATCCGGCTGTATCAAGCGATGTTATGCAGAGTTTTAAAGATGCAAAAGTACGCTCGTGGATAAATACTTTAGAAGTCGCCCATCCTATTGGCTATTCTGATAATGAGGCATTGAAAAATCCGGATCGTATATGGGGCACTCTGATTCAAAAAGGGTTCTCTATAATTCAGACAGATGAACCAAAAGTACTTTTGGATTATCTCAGAATAAAAAAACTACACAACTGAAATACTAATAAGTGAAGTTAGATCATCCCTAAATCCATATTAACCATAACTAGAAATAAACCCGTGCTGTTTAAGAGCTACATCATCGAAAAGGATAATTGCAAAAGAAGATACACAAGCAGTAAAGGAAAAGGCAGCGAAAATACTGAAAAAACTAAATGAATTATTCGGTTCTAAACTCAAGAACACCAATAAATCATCCCTAAAGATTGATAAACTTACCGGTAAGATAATAGGTGTTTATTTTTCTGCACACTGGTGTCCCCCATGTCGTGCATTTACACCCAATTTGGTGAAATTTTACAACTCACTTAAAAAAGCTGATAAGCCATTCGAAATAATCTTCGTAAGCTCTGATCGGGACAAGAAGGCGATGTAATGAGTGATGATTCTTCGTCAGTATTCGACAAAAGGAACCAGAACAAGTAAATATAAAAATTTCACTATTGTCTCATAAGAAATAAATTTTCGGGTTAATTTATTTGATGAATAAAAATGAATAGGAAAATCGTCAACTACATTTCACTTGGAATAATTGTCATTTTGGAAACCCTAAGCATGAACGCCTCAGCCGAAAAGAAAATGTTTGTTCAGGACAAATTCGCCATCGGCTTCTGGGTCGATCCTCCGGCAAACGAGAACATGGACCGGCACTACGCCGACATTGCCGCTGCTAATTTTACGATGGTAATTGGCGGATTCGGTGCGAAAACCCCTGATACAGTTCAGAAGCAAATCAAACTTTGCGAGAAGTATGGTTTGAAAGCAATAGTGGCAACCGCAGGACTGCCACCGGCACAACTGCCGGAGAGCCCGGCTGTTTGGGGTTACCAAATCTATGACGAGCCAAGCGCGAAAGACTTCCCCGAATTACGGAAGACAATAGACAAAATAAGAAAAGTCCGACCAGGACGACTTTCGTACATTAATCTTTTCCCGAATTCCGTAAGCACACATCGGTTGGGAACAAAAACCTACAGTGAATACATTAGAAGATTTGTTAAAGAAGTAGACGCTGATGTTCTAAGCATGGACCACTATCCAAAAATGAAGCCCGGCGATGATCGCCGCGACAGATACTGCAGCAACTTGGAAGAGATGCGTAAGTATTCACTCCAGAGGGGCATTCCGTTTTGGAATTTCTTTAACACAATGCCGTTCGGATCGCATTACGACCCAACCGAAGCTCAGCTAAGGTGGCAAATTTATACGTCTATTGCCTATGGGGCTAAGGGTGTACTGTACTTCTGTTACTGGACACCGTGCGGAGACGAGTTCTCGAAAGGAGGTGCAATTATCTCCGTTGAGGGTCGAAAGACACGTCATTACGAACAGGCGAAGCGAATCAACCACAGTATTAAAAATTTGGGACCGACTCTGATGAAATTTACCAGCAGCAAGGTCTGCCGAATTAAACCAGACGACAACCCGAGTGTGGCATTAGCGGGTACGCCCATCACGAGCTTAACAAAGGGCGATTATCTGGTTGGTGTTTTCAAGTCTGCCGATGAACGTCGGGCTGTCTTGCTTAACAATTACAGCTTTGCATACACGGCATGGCCAACTGTGAAGTTTGACGTTCCAGTCAAGCAAGTTCGGGAAGTGTGCAAGGCAACAGGAAAGAAAATTTCGATAGTTGATGACAGTCCTGCTATGGCGGGTTTGCAAATTTCGCTTGATTCGGGAGCCGGACGATTATTTCTTCTGCCGAAGCAAGCGTCTGAAGGGAAATAGTGAATGGATGAATCAATGAAATCTCTTAAAAAAATCAAATGGAATTTTTGGCAATGGTTGTGTTTTAAATATTAAATCATACTAAGGAAATACATATGTTTACTTCTCTTCAAAAAAATATTGTGCTTTATTTATTTACAACTTTCCTAATCGTAGAAATTACAGGTTGCAAACCAAGTGTAAATCCTTCCGGGCGCGCCTTTCTTTCCAAAGTCAGTCGCGACATTTCTACTCTTGCAACAGAGCTTGCGCCTGTAATTCCAACGAAAGATACGAGTAATGCAACTGAAATCATCTGTAAATGGGTTCAAAGTACTCCCGTCTCGACAAATCAATATCTTGCAATAGGCTTGTTAGATAGTTCAGGAAGTGATTTTTTCAGTTATGATCTTGTTAAAAGAATAGGAGAAATTTCTGAAAAAACAGGGGATTATTCCGATTACAAAGCTATGCAGCCATTGCTTAAAGGACACAAGTTTTCTACAGGAACAATACACTGGGGAGGTATGCCATACGGCATTGTTTGCCGTGTTGTTGATTCAGGCAAAACAAATTCCGGTGTTGTTATTCTGTTTCTAAGTCCTGAATCAATTAAAAACGCCGATATTACAATCGACCAATTCTCAAATAATGTTCTTTAAAAAGATTAAGAAATAGGATATGTACCATTCACGAATATCATGCCGCGTGTTCTTCATCTCTCTCATGTGTATATTTCTGCTGTCAGATATATGTATAGGACAGGTTGTCTGTCCGGGCACATACGGTGGACATTTACAGGGAATAACTACTGACAACACTAATATATACTGGTCATTCACAACTTCTTTAGTTAAGACTGATACAAAAGGAAACCTGTTAGTTGAAACCTCTGTACCCAATCATCATGGAGATATCACCTTTCACGATGGAAAAATCTACGTAGCTGTCAATCTTGGAAAATTCAACAAAGAAAAAGGATTTGCAAAATCTTGGGTTTATGTTTATGATTCAAAAAAATTAAACCTGATTTCTAAATACAATATCCCGGATGTTGTTCATGGCGCAGGCGGAATAGAATATCACAAAAATCATTTCTTTGTTGTTGGAGGATTGCCGAAAGGGCATAAAGCAAATTATGTCTATGAGTATGATAAAAATTTCAAATTCATTAAAAAATATACCATTAAAAGCGGATACACGTTAAAGGGAATCCAAACGATTTGTTTTTCACAGGGTTACTGGTGGTTTGGATGCTATGGAAAACCGCCTGAGTTGCTCAAAACCGATGACTCTTTCAAATTGCTTGGTAAATACAATTTTGACTGCGCACTAGGCATTGCCGGCTTCTCCGGCGATACTATCCTAATAGGACGTAAACTCGGAAAGGAACGCCATCGGGGACAAGTTTTGCCTGCAAAAATAGATCAAACTAAAGGGATACCTTGTATTCAATGTCAAAATCCCCCTAAACCCAATAAGCGCTAAGTTAAGAAAAAATTAAATATTCAATAATCAACAAGAAATTCTCAATTTTCAAGTAAAAAACGCTGAGATGCCTATTATGTTAATGAAAAAAATTTGGATTGCAGGAACATTTTTAATAATGATTGTCATTCCCCTGTCATGCGGGGGAACAAAGAAAGCGAACAAGCCCACAGATTGGTGGAATGAAGGCCGCGATTCCCAGAAAATTAATACTGCTGGATGGGAGGACAGCCCTTACCTCACACCCGACGGCAAGAAACTCTATTTCATGTACACGCCCTACAACTTCTTCCCGATGTTTCTCGGCGGTCAGCCGCAGAAAGTGGGACCGGACCGTTCTGGTCATGTGAATTCGTACAATGGAAACCCATGGCTCGATTCCGATACGTACGTCTGTGAGCGCAATGCAGACGGCACGTGGTCTGTGCCGAAAAATTGCGCTTTCAATAAACACTACGGTGATGCATGTGGAATGCCGGGACGTGACGGTAAAGCCTTCTATTATCTTACGCAGACCAAGCCACAACCAGTCGAACCAAATCTGCATATAGTGGAAAAACAAGCGGACGGTTCATGGGGCATGCCGCGGGATCTCGGACTCGGAAAGGAAAGGGCCTATCGTGACGATAACCCCCATATCTCACTCGATGAAAAGACCATCTGGTTCGCGTCATCCCGTCCGGGCGGACACGGAAAAAGGGACCTGTGGGTATCAAAGAAAAATGAAGACGGCACATGGGATAAAGCCGAAAATATGGGCCCGGCCATTAACACCGAAGCGGACGAAGATCAGATTTGGATCTCTAAGGATGGCCTGACAGCATTCTTCAACCGCGACATTCACATCTACTGGTCGGAAAAAGTAAATGACAAATGGCAGACAGCCGAATTAGTGGATTTCGGCACGGAGATTATGACTGCCGAAGCTTCGCTTACAGACGATATGCAAACGATGGTTTATATGCTCGTAGATCCGGACAAGAAGGATATTTTCGTTGTCATGTCTACAAGGCAGGGCAATAACAAATGGTCGTCACCCAAGCGTTTAGACTAATGTGAAAAGATTTTTAAGTTAATAAAAACTCGTGTTGTAAAATAAATATTATATTATATATAAGTAAAAAAAGTATTTGAGTTCTTGGTGTCTTAGAGTCTTAGTGGCTAAAAAAAATTGAAATTAAATTATTTTATATTAATAAATAAAATTATATTTATTCGTGTTCATTAGTGTTCATTAGTGGTAAAAAATATTAAATTGAATTTTTCCGTGTAATCCGTGCTTTCCGTGGTAAAAATAATGCAAATACACCTCATCCCAAACTCTCACATCGATCCCGTATGGCTCTGGGACAAATATGAAGGCATCGATGAAGTAATCAATACCTTCCGCTCTGCCTGCGATCGCCTTGATGAATATCCTGATCTCACCTTCACTGCAAGCTCGCTTCAATTTTATGAATGGGTACAACAGTTTGACACAAATCTTTTCGACAGAATTATACAGAAAGTTAATGAAAATCGATGGGAAGTAGTCGGCGGATGGTGGGTTGAACCGGACACAAACCTCCCTTCTGAAGCAAGTTTTATCAAACATGCCGAAATTTCACAGAATTTTTCCAGAAAATATTTTGGTCGCGAAAGCACAGTTGCATTTTTACCGGATACTTTTGGTCATCCGGCCACTCTACCGAAAATTCTTTCGTGCACCGGATTTAAATCTATGATTTTTTGTCGTCCTGATGAAAAAGAAAAATCTGATTTACCCGCCAATTTATTTCGGTGGGAATATGATGAATATAGTATTCTCACATATCGGCTGAAACATCATTATCTGCAGGGCAATATCGATGAAGACCAACGGCTAACTCTACTTAATGACGAAGAATACAAAACCAATCCCGTTAATTGTTTCTTCTTCGGTGTAGGCGATCATGGAGGCGGACCGAGCATAGCTGAGATTGAGTTTTTTAATAAATTTATAAGCGGTCAATCAACAAAAAATGCGTGCGCCGTGCATGCCGGGGTCGGTTATTCAACGTGCTCTCGTTTCTTCGATGAGGCTGCCTTAATCCCGGATATTCCTGTTTATAGTGGCGATTTACATTTGCACGCCGTGGGCTGCTATTCGGTATTGCGTGACTTGAAAAATGCTGTACGCCACTCCGAACAAGCTCTCCAATTCACCGGCCGTGCCCTTGATATAAACGGCGAAACTGATGCGTGCCTTGAAGCAGCCTGGAAGACCACACTCTTCAATCAGTTTCACGACATCCTGCCCGGATCATGTTCACCTGATGCAGCTGAACAAGCCATGGATGAACTGGGCGGAGTGCAAAGTGTGTGTCGCGATACAGCCTATCGGGCTCTTAAATCTGTCTCGAAAAAACACCACGCATTTGCACAGCAAGGAGAATTCAGAATTTTTAACACATTGCCATTTGACATCACTGTACCACTCTGTGTTGAATCGTTTTGTTACTATAATCCGAACGCGGCATTCAAAGATACAGATGGAAATGAAATTTCAATTCAAGAAGTGCTGCCCAGCGTGCGCTGCAACAATCGGCGATGGGAATTTGTTGATTCAATTCCTGCACGGGAATTCAAGTCATATTACTTCGATAACAAAACACTTATTGAAAGAGCTGACCCTTCCGACAGTCATTTTCGAATAATTGATAATAATTCCGATTTAAATACTGACAAAATTATTAGTTCTACTCTTAAACAAATCCTTAAAACACCTATACGCTTCCTGGTCCTGGATGATAAGTCAGATACTTGGGGACATGGCATACATTCTTACAATAATATTGAAGGTGAATTTACACTACTGACTTCTTCCATCCTTTCAGGCAATGTAACAGACAAACTTTACCAAAAATGGTCATACGGAAAATCGACACTGGAAGTCACATACTCATCCTACAAAAATTTGCCCGGAGTCTATGTGGATTTTGCAGCCTACTGGCAGGAAAATCGAAAAATTCTCAAGATTGAAATTTGTCCGTCAGAAGTTTATTCTCCTGACATTACAATGCAAGGGGCCGGTGGACCTATAGAACGACAGGCTGACGGGAAAGAAATTCCACTGCATAACTGGGCTTGGATATCAACACGCAAAGGCGGGCTCGCAATCGTACAAGACGGAGCTTTCGCGTGTGATTGTACTGCCAATCGCCTGCGATTAACTTTCGTGCGTTCAAGTATATATGGTTTTCATGACCCGCGTAAGTTGGATCCTGCAGACCCGCAACGATTTACCGATCAGGGCGAACACCGAATGCGTCTGCATCTTCTCCCTAAACACAAACTTGACGACGAAGCGTTGGAACGTTTAACCCTTGCTTTCCTGGAACCTTGTCATGTGATACGTGAGTGTAGAAAATCTAATCAGACGCCAATCGAAAAGGGTAACACGTCATTTCGACCCGAAATGACTGCTAAGTAAAAAAATATTACTAAACAAATGCTTTGGGGTTCAAAGCACGTACTTTTATGCCAAAACGTATATTTAACCAACAAATTTTATCGATCACCATCAGTTTATATCGTTTAATGAATAAAATGTACCATCCTTTTCGGACGGAATATCTTTATTAATCGAATCCTTGCGTTGAAACGCAAGGCTAATTGCTTACGCCGCTTTGCGGCGTTATCTTTTCGAGTGTATGAACAATGCGATGTTATAGCTAATTTTTCCGTGTAAGCGCGGGAAAATATAATTTAAACCCAAATAACCAAAACATACTGAAATTATGAAAATTCTCACCTGCAATATAAGATGCTTCGGCGCAGAAGATGGCCCAAACAACTGGATCCATCGTAAAGAATTGTGTATCAAAGTCATCCGGTCTCAAACACCGGATATTATCTGTTTCCAGGAAATGTGGTCAGAGCAATTCTCTGACCTTTCATCTGCATTCTCCGGATACAAGTTTTATGCCTTAGTTGATGAACCTACAGGACGACGTCCAATGAATTGTATCTTCTATCGTTCGGACATCTATTCATTAATATCAGCTGGAGGTTACTGGCTGTCAGAACAACCACATGTTGCAGGAAGCAAATCGTGGGAAAGTTGCTGTACAAGACTGGCAAACTGGGTTAGATTGGAAGACCGTGCTACCGGAACTGAGTTCAGAGTGATCAATACGCATCTGGATCACATCAGCCAGACTGCACGAGAAAATCAGGCAAAACTCATCATCGAAGACTCATCCGCATACCCTTTAGATTACCCTCAGATACTCACGGGAGATATGAATTGCGATTTTAGAAACGCTGCCATTGACATTTTCAAAGCAGGAGGATGGATCGACAGTTATGGTCATGTACACGGTATCGAAGAACCAGGTTATACCTATCACGAATTCCTGGGACCTAAATATGATTCCACCATTGGAAAAATGGACTGGATTTTTGTGAAAGGCAAATTGAAACCAACTGACGCAACTATTATTACGGACTCCGCTGAAGAAAAATTTCCCAGTGATCACTATTTCGTTAGCGCCACGCTTAATTTTGAATAATCGGGTACGACCTGGGGTGCTCAAAATCAGCCCTTTTTTAAGGATTTTTCTTTTTTTCTTCACTTCACTTTTTGTTTATATTTATCGAAAATACTGCAAATAAAGAGAATTGCAAATTCGATAG
>QMVM01000340.1 GCA_003661105.1 Methanosarcinales archaeon
ATTCACCTCGACCTCGCAACACCAACCCGTCCGCAATACCCGCTGATCGGACACCTGCTGCACCTCGGGCTGATCGGCGTACAGACATTCTGCCCGTGAACCACGAGCAGATCATTGAAATCCCGCCAGTACTCCTCCGGCAAGACTTTTCTCAGTTCAAACTCGGTCTTATCCGGCGTTTTTGTCAGGACAAGCCCGATCCGGTTCGAGATTCTGTGCACATGCGTATCCACAGCGATTCCGGGTTTGTTAAACCCGCGGGTGACCACGATATTTGCAGTCTTCCTGCCGACACCCTTAAGCTTCAGAAGATCATCGATCTCGTCAGGAACCTTTGAATCATTCTCTTCGATCAGGTTTTTCGATATTTCCCTGATCTGCACGGCTTTTCTCCGGTAGAAGCCAACCGGATAGATTGCATTCTCTATATCAGTGGTGCTTAACTGTAGCATCCCTTCAGGCGTTTTAGCCAGAGAAAAGAGGCGGTTTGAAGCGGCAGAGGTTACAGCATCCTTCGTTCTGAGGCTCAGGAGGCACGAGATCAGGACAAGGAACGGATCGCGTTCTCCTGCGACTTTCGTGATAGCGGAAGCCGCGAATTTTGTATTCTGGTCTTTCAGGATCCGGATGATCTCATCAATGGCGAGGTTCATGGGTGTAATCAGGCACTCAGAGTTCAACCCCCATTACTCTATTTCCCAGTCACCCACTCCCCAAAACTCCGGCTTTCCGTGTATTCGCTCGATCAACTTTTATGACGGCAGAGCGCGGATCATTGCAGTGAATATGTCAGAAGCCAGAAGACGCCCGGATAAGCGATCCGTCGTGCTATTCAACCCGTTGCCCGTGCGAAGCATCGAATACACGATATCGATCTGAGAGGTTCGTTTATGGTCGGGATTCCGGGAATTGAGACGAAGACCGAGATTACGCACACGTTTGAGATGATGAACCGGATGATTGGAATATTCCACGAAGAGGGCGATCGATGCGTTACTGGACTCTCTCCTCTCGTTCTTTGTCCCGTACCCGGGCACACCGCTCTACTGGAAATGTATCGAGGTGGGCTTTCCGCCGCTACCCTCGCTTGAGGTGGGCGACTTTGACCAGTTCGATTGCCGTGCAATTCGGGCATGAGTTACGATGGGGGGAGTACTACCGGTGCGCTGTCAGACCCAGTCTCGGATGATTAGGGGTTTTCATTCTTTATGGCTCGAGCGAGGAACGTCCGCGATTCACCACATACGTGAGAACCACTCCACAAATCTTATTGTCGCACAACGCGATGAGTGGTGTGGCAGCCCCGTTTTGCAGATAAGGTTATAAGATGGGTAGGATATATGTGTAGTGGCATCATGATAATATCCGATTCATCGACATTGATACTCCTAACCAAATGCGGGTTAATTGAGCCGTTTCTGTCCGATTTTTCGCTGATCATTCCCAAAACGGTCTATAACGAGGCGATCCGCAAAGGAGTTGAGATGGGCAAGTACGATGTATCTGCTTGAAAAGTTGGTGTACAATGGCAAAATTCAAGTGATGCAGAGCAATAAGGAATTATTGAAAGAAGTGCAAGATTTTTTCAGCATTCACTGTGGGGAAAGTGACGCAATATCACTCTGCAAGGATATCAAGGCAGAATGCCTGTTGTGTGATGATAAAAAAGCGATCAACGCCTGCAAGGTTCTGGGTCTGAAATTTGCGACGGCTTTAAACATCCTGTCTGCAATGCATACTGCCGGTCGAATATCCAATGATGAAGCTAACGCATCGCTCAATCGCCTCGAAGAGTTTGGCTGGTATAATTTGGAATTGATTAAAAAAATTCGGAGTGAGATAAATGGTTGAGATGGAGATCCCACAGAAGGTGGCTCATTCGTTTGAGTTCATCAGGATGTACGAACCGGTGGATGAGTCATACATGCTTCAGCAGGTGCTGTTATACGGTATCCGCGACTTATCGCAGGAGACTGCAGTGAAACTATTCTCCGAAGGGAGATTAACGATAGGAGAAGCCGCAAAGATGGCTGATCGGTCAGTCGGCGAGATGATGGAACTTTTCGCGGCAAGAGGCATCCGATCAAGAATAACTCTTGACGACCTCGAAGAGGGCCGGTCGAATGCCCCCGATATACTTGGTTGTTGAGTCGAGCATGGCGTGTGGCATTATGTTCTCAGAGATCACGAATGGCACAAATAAACGAATGACACGAATTTGGTCACCACGGAAGACGCGTTTTACCACCGCTTCTGAAGTGGATACGTCAAACGGATCTTTTGTCTGCCATATCCCCATCACACGCCCCCTCTGCAAGCATCCGCGCCATCCGGATGTTCCCTACGTCATCCCTCCGATCGTCAACCGGCGTTTCGAGTATCATCGGGAGATTCCTGATGGCATCGTGATGTAGTATGACTCGAAAACCGTCCTCCCTGATATAGCCCATGCCGATATGCTCGTGCCGGTCTAATCGAGAGTTTAAGCCGCCCTTCGAGTCGTTCAGGTGGACGAGTTTCAGTCGGTCAAGCCCGATCGCCTCATCAAACCGCGCCATCGTCGCATCGAGCGTGTCCGCGGTCCTGAGTTCGTAGCCGGCAGCGAATGCGTGACAGGTGTCAAA
>QMVM01000071.1 GCA_003661105.1 Methanosarcinales archaeon
CCTTCAGGATTCTTCCGATGGATGAAGAGGTGATGCCCTTGCCAAGACCGCTCATGACCCCGCCGGTGACGATTACGTATTTCATGATGGGTAATTGGGTGGTCAAATATGTTAAAACATCGGGCGGTATATTCGACTGATGCTTTTATTATATAGTTTTCAAAATAAAAATATATTCATCTCTTGCCATCCCGACTGTTCACATGTTGTTCTTTATGATGGTGACTGGTATTTCTTCGTACTTTGGAATGACTACGGTCCTTCTTGCATTTTTATGATGGAATACTAAATGATCACCTTTCTGTCTGACAAAAATACACCCATATTTTTCGAATATCTTAACCTGTGTCTGCCAATTCGTTGGTTTTATTTTCATTATAGGATGCCAACAGGGATTGATAATTCTTCAAATCCTACGATCTTCTTCACTGTGTGCAGCACATCATTCTCTGCAAAATAACCGGCTTCTGTCAAAAAATCTTTTAGCGTGCCAAGTTCGGATGTTTCTTCCAGTTGTATTCCTATAACCTCACTCAAATTCTTCTTTGCCTCATCAGACGAATGACCGCAGCTTGCAACATCTAATTCCGGGCAATACGCTGTGAACATATTCCCCTCTTTCCAAATCTCGGCTGTGACGATTATTTTTCTCATGATTGACCCTCACGTTTTGTTTCGGTTGATTTTTGGGTTATGGGCTGTGTGGTAGTTATTCGATGTTGTAGGCGATAAAAGTTAGGTGGTGCGGATTGGGGGCTGTCATGCCACATGGTTTTGACAACCCCACTCTTGGGGAGATTTTATATAGACTGAGTTCTATGATGTAATTCATGGGGGATGGAGAATTCTACCATGATCGACACATGGCAACACTTTCGACTGATCGCATGCGAACCATCATATGCTGGAAACGTTAAGCTTATATGTATAAATAGGAAGTAATAATAATGGTATACAAAGTTTTCATCAGCTACTCAACGAACGACCTCCACATTGCTGAGCACTTCAAAAAGCTGCTGACACATCCTGCAGTCAAAGTTTTCATCGCTGAATACTCAGTGAGCCCGGGCAGTTCGCTTACTAACGACATTGTCACCGCAATCAAGACCTGTGATCTGTTTGTTCTGCTATGGAGTCAAAACTCAATATCCTCTGAGTGGGTTACCCAAGAGATCGGAGTTGCTCGTGGATATGAAAAGCCCATGCTTCCTATCGTATTGGAGGATGGATTACAGTTACCCGGCTTCATAAAAGAGTTGAAGTATCTGCCAGCATACCGAGACCCCGCAGAATCGTCGATTTGGATTCAAAAACATATTTTTGATCGTGCGGATACTCAACAACAGACAAATGCTGTGGTTTTGCTGGGTCTTGGAGCGGCACTTGGTTGGTTGTTCAGCCAGAAATGAAGGAGGAGGTGCCACTCCTAACAACGTGCTTGTGGTTCGATTCGCTCATCCCGAAATGTCTTTGACACTTCGCAAACATACAACACAATAAGCAAAGTTGCGCTACCCTCTGCAGCGAATACACGCTCATCCAACCGACAGATCTCCAGATTCCACCACCCGCACCAGCCCCCAACCCGTACAACTCATACACCCGCGCATCAATCTCCTGAACGGTCTCCGCAATCTCGCGCTCCACCAGCCCCGCCACACCAACCGCAGCCAGATACTCGGTCATGACCTCAATGACGGCTCGTGCATTCCTGCCAGCACCAGCATAGAACCGCGGCAGCTTGATCGCAAACAGCCGCTCGTAGATATTGCTTATGCCAATCATACCGGGTCTTATGTGCTCCCTGATGCTATAATACAGGAACTTACGGGAGATTCAACTCCTCGATCCGGCACTTAAACACATCGATTCTGATGAGAGTCTCCTTTCCCTTGCCACTTTTGAAGAGATCGCCGACTCTTGCGGCCAACCAAACGCCATTTTCCATGATCTCAAATTCCTTGATCGTCCCTTCGATCTCGCTTATCGGCTTCCCATGCCCGTGATGCCCTCTCAGAACTTCTTTGCCGGTTCTCACGCCCGCGTCCGCAGCCTTGCAACCACCGCGTCCACCTGCCTGACAGCCGTTCCGATGTACTGGTACGGATCCATCGCAGCCGCAATCTCATCCGCGTCAAGATGTGCGGTAACGGCATCGCGCAGAAGTAGCACGTCCAGAAGATGCATCCCACCCTCATGAGCCGCAATCGAGCACTCCCTGACGATGCTGTGCGCTTCCTGCCTGCCTATGTGCTCTGCAAGCAAGATCATCACGGATTCTGCCATGTTCAGTCCCTTCAACAGATCGAGGTTTCGCTTAATATTCTCCGGATAGAATCTGAGATTAGTTATAATCTTAGTCGTCAGGTTGATCAGATGATCTGTTAGCACAGATGCTTCCGGAAAGACGATTCGTTCGCAGGATGAGTTTGTGAGATCCCGCTCATCCCAGAGCGTGTTATTCAAAAGTTCCGGCTCAACCATCGCCCGTACGATCCGTGTAAGTCCGCACACCTGCTCTGATTTGATCGGGTTTCGCTTGTGCGGCATCGTCGAGGATCCGACCTGCTTCTTCCCAAATCCCTCCGATATCTCCGCGATCTCGCTTCGCTGCAAGTTTCTCACTGCCGTGCAGATCTTGTCAAGCGTCGTTGTGGTGTTTGCCATCCACATCACGAACTCGGCATGGCGGTCGCGCTGGACGATCTGGTTTGCAATCTCGACAGACCCGATGCCGAGATATTCCATCGTCTTCTGCTGGATCATGATTCCCGCATCCCCAAACGATGCTTGCGTTCCGACAGCGCCACCGATCTTGCCGACAACGAGCCTCGGACGCAGTTGATCCAGCCGGTCGATGTGCCGGTCGATCTCACACGCCCACAGCGCAAACCGCATCCCGTACGTCGTTGGAACCCCAATCTGCCCGTGCGTACGCCCGGCACAGACCGTCTGCTTGTGCGCATCAGCTTGCCCTACGAGAACATCGAGCAAGCGATTCAGCTTAGCTCGGAGGATCGATATTGCATCACGGAACTGGAGCGCTGTTGCGGTGTCGAGGATGTCGTTTGATGTCGCACCGAAATGCACCCATCTGCCGGCATCGCCACACTGCTCAGCGATCGCAAGCACCAGAGCCATCACATCGTGCTGGATCTCGTCCTCGATCGCATTTACCCGGGCAAGCTTTACCGCACCTACACTTTCTGCGATAACGGCTGCGTCCCCTGCCGGGAATAGTCCCGCATCCGCTTCTGCCCTTGCAAGCGCGCTCTCCACGGATAGTAGCTTTTCGAGACGTGTTTCCTCGCTCCACACAGCCTTCATCTCATCTGTCCCGTACCGGTATTCGATTGGGTGAATCGCCATCTGTTTTGTTTATAATAAGTCAAGTTTATGAATATTGCGGTTCATGACACCGTAGGAGGATCGTCGTGCTGAAGACGATTTGGTAATATACTACAGAACAAGAGATCATGAAAGGAGATATTTTTGATGCGATTAGCAGCGATGATGCTTTTGACATACTGAGGCTTATTGCCAGAGAGGATCAAAAGATTGCGAAGAGAATCGAACAGATTGCAATGGAATATCTGAGAGATGTCGATATTGAAGATATAGCCTTTGAAGTCTATTTCGCTCTGGATTGCATCGAGGTTGAAGAGGTCTGGAATCGCTCCGGAAACACGAGGGACGGATATGTGGATCCGACAGAGATGGCATGGCAGATCTTCGAAGAAGCATTATACTCATTTCGCGATGAAGTGGTAAAGTATCAGAGGCTTTCGATGTATGCTGAGGCAAAGAAATACTGCTTAGGGATATTAGGCGGAATATATAGATTTGAGAAGGAATCGCCATCAGAGTACAAGGATTGGGCGGTGGATGCTCCGCGCGAATATTTTACACAGGTCATGAAAGAATGGAAGAGCGGGCAAAATAATCCGGAAGACGTTGCCGAGGTCGAAGAGTTCATCAAGAAGAACTTTGCAGGTTGGGGGTAATCTTATACGTGGTATGTCCGAGTTAAGGATGCAGGAACTCGCCGTGAGGCTGGTTTGGCGATTTATCAGAAGATGCGAAAAGAGGAAAAATGATGAGAAAGGTTATGGGCGAACCGTTACTGGCATCGAAAAACAACTTGGGAGTGGGATCAATATGGAAGAGAAAAGAGATGGTGAATGGAGCCCGGTCATCCATAATAAGATCGTTGGGATCGTTGAACGACAAATAGCCGAAAACAATCCGAAAGAGTCGAAAGAGACTTTAAAGAGGCTTATAAAATTGGGGTATGATAAGGATGAAGCGATCGAAAAATTGGCTCTGCCGTCGTGGGAGAAATCTACAATATCTTGAAATTTCACGAAAAATTTAATGAGAGGCGTTTTGTCGAGAGATTGCATAGTTTAAAATGATAAATGGAGGTTACTTAACATGAAGGGGGATGGCATAACGTTAAAAAATATGCCTGATTATTTTATTGAGCAGAGCGAAGAGGAAGGGTTGGACTATACAAGAATGTACCTCGGACCGGAGGACGCTGAACCCGTAGGATGTAGAGATTCCGAAGAAGATGCCACTGATTGGTAAATGAACATGTCACAAAAGGTAGGCAGAAATGACCCGTGCCCATGCGGCTCAGGCAAAAAATACAAACATTGCTGTTTAAAGAACAAAAAACAGACTACAACTAACCAGAGTTCCCAGAAGACTGAAAGACATCCTATCAGTCGGTTATCTATTATGAGAGTTATAGAAGATGCAAAAGAAGATCCGGAACTGATGAAAAAATACGGTGAACGATCAAACAAATTGCACCCTGAAACGAATTTTGAAGAGTTTCTTCTAACATTCTGGGATCGGGAAAAGGTTAGAAATATGGGTACGGAAGAGATAATTGATAAACTGAGATCCATGAACGTTGACTTCGATAAAACACGCTTTAAAGAGCAGACTCAAACTTGTATTTCCGCATCACAATTGGCTGATGACTGTTACTCTGCCAAGGATTTTGGTGTGGAGGAGTCTGATGAGGATTTTGTCTGGTTGGCAATAATCGAATTATGGAAGCGATTGAGCCCGGAGCAGATCAATATAGAGATGATCGACGATTTGATGCAGGATGGTTATAAACTCATAGAAAATGGGAATTGCATAGGGGGTGTGAAAGAATGGGTGGCTGCATGGGACCTGATAAGAGCAATTATCCCCCCGCACATCAAATCCGTGTGGGATGCCGATCAATTCCTGCCCGAACCACTGACACAATCGATCCAGAGCTGGTGCCAGAATTTTGAAATGGAACTGCATAATGCAGGAACAGATGACGAATCGTATTTCTTAAAGAGGGTTATATATTGCCATGAGTTCTGTAACATCTTTCCTGATACTGATGAATCTATACTACACAACATGTGCAGGGCAGAAGCGGAAGCATATCTGGCGTTAGGTGCTGTAGAAACAGCAGAGAATCTATTCAAAGAATTGATAGAGAAGTTCCCGGATAATATCTGGGGATACGTTGGCTGGGGTGATATGTATTGTTTTGACAGATATGATGAAAAAATTCCTCCGGACTACGACAGAGCTGAGGAAATTTATAGGATGGGGATTGCTCGATGCGATACGGATCCGGATATAGCTGTTATTTATAAAAGATTGGAGGGGCTCGAATAGGATATGACCGAAGCACAATGAAAGAAGATTTAGCCAATCTTAAGTATACCTCTAGAGAGATTAAGAAAAAGAGCAAGAGGATATACCGCCAGATCCTTATAGAATCCGAAAACTTCGATTGCGGAAATTTCAAGGCGATTGGAACGGATGACCTTGCCAATCTATTTGAATTGTATGACCTATATTTCTTCAATAGATTTTTTCATAACAATTATAAAGAGAAGATCTCTTTTCGTCTGTCACGGAGGATGACTAGAGCGGCAGGGAGGATAGCGTATACGAAACATGATGGGGCATATAAGATCTCGTTATCAACGACACTGATCTCGCAGACGTTTCATGATGTCAAGCGGGAAGTGACCGTAAACGGTATCGTCTGCCATAATCGGCTGGAAGCGACTATGCGAGTTCTGGAACATGAGATCATTCATCTCCTGGAGTGGGTACTGTTTGGTGGGACGAGTTGTTCGAAGCCCCGTTTCAGATATTTGAGCCGCAATATCTTTGGTCATACTGATGTTACCCATCAACTGGTGACTCAGACAGAACGTGCCCATAAAAAATTCAACCTGCAAGTAGGGGGTGAAGTGGTGTTTGAACACGACGGGAAGACATATCGCGGAGTCATATCCCGCATAACCAAACGTGCTACGGTTATGGTCGGGGATTCGGATGGACACTTCCAGGATGTCCACGGAAACCGGTATAGCAAGTATTATGTTCCTCTTCAGCACCTGAGCCGATCAAAGGGCGGATCTAAACCAGATTGAGCAATTCACAACACCAGACGAAACGTATATTGCTTTGTGCCTCCGGTACCCCGCCAAACGCGGCTTAACGGCTGGATTTCAGATATGTTTCGAACGATAACCAAAACCCGCGTCGCATTCGGTGGATGTGACGCTTGTCCATCGCAAATCCGCTGCCCGTTATATACAATCGTGGGCAAAAGAGATAATATCGATAAATGACCTACATTTTGTACCGATTGGTGTGCGAATGAAAAAAATACAGTTTGATGGTGCAGCAATACCAAATCCCGGTGAAATGGGGATAGGTGCAGTTTTAATTGAAAATGGCAACATAATTACCAAAATCTCAAAAAAGTTGCCGGATAATGGAACGAACAATATCGCTGAATATACGGCACTTCTAACCGCGATTTCTAAAGCGTTAGAATTAGGTTGGAAGCATATTATGATTGAAGGGGATAGTAAATTAGTAGTCAACCAGGTGAAAGGTGTATGGAACATTGACAAGGGGCATTTAAAAAGTCTCTATATCCAGGTTGTAAAAGAATTGTCTAAATTAGATTCATATACAATTAAGTGGATTCCAAGGGAAAAGAATTCTATTGCGGATGAATTAGCATCAAAAGCGTTAGGGTATGAAGGAGTGGTTTATCATCACGCGACAATTAAAAATAAAGCTATTGGGCATAAAAAATACCAAAAAAACGAAATGAGCACAGATCTTAAATGTCCAAAATGCAAAGGAGACTGCATATTCAAGTGGCAAGAATTTAAAAATGGCACACGTCACATTCGCCAGGAGTGTCCGGTTCATGGATATATCAGATATGTGCCCCAAATCGAACCTTGTCTAACAATCGCTAATCAAACAAAGGATAAAACGGTTCAGAAAAAATTGTTTTAATTGGTGTCAATATCTAACTTGGTCGGGGATTCGTGAGAATTTATCCCTGCGATCCTTGATCCAACATCCGCCAATACCCTCGCTCTTTTTTCACAAAACGGATAAAATATATCCGATAACGGATAGTCTTATATACCCGCGTCCCGAGTCCGAAATATGGGCAGATACCAGCTACGATGCCTGCATTGCAACAAGACGCTTGCGGATCATTACACACTCCTGTGCCACGATGACGCGCTGCTCCGCACGGAATACCATGAGAAACGGCTAATCCTACAAGACCTCCCCGGACTCTGGAAGTTCCAGGAATGGCTCCCGGTCTCAGGGAGTATGGCGGTCGGTGATGCGCCTGCCACCTATAAAAGCGAAGGACTTGCGCAGGAACTGGGGCTGCACAATTTATATATCAGTTTCAACGGATATTTCCCTGAGCAGGGGGCTTTTATCAAGACATGCAGTTTCAAGGAACTTGAATCGCCCCCGACATTTCAGAGATTGAGTGAACACGGCAATGGGACGCTCGTGATCGCTTCCGCAGGCAATACCGGACGGGCATTTGCAGAGACCGCGTCAGATGCGGGACTGCCACTCGTCGTCGTGATACCGGAGTCGAATATGTACCGCCTCTGGATCACGAACGAGATCTCAGACTCGATCCGGGTGATCGCTGTCGATGGAGACTATTACGATGCGATCGTGCTCGGGGACCGGATCGGGCAGATGGACGGGTTCCGAAATGAAGGCGGCGCGAAGAACGTTGCCAGACGAGACGGGATGGGGATCGTGATGCTTGATGCTGTGCTGTGCATGAAGACGCTTCCGGATCATTATTTCCAGGCGATCGGATCCGGAACCGGTGGCATTGCCGCATGGGAGGCGTCGCTCCGGTTGATCGGAGACGGAAGATTCGGAGACCGGATGCCACAACTCCATCTGGCGCAGGATTCCGTGTTTGCACCGATTTTCAATGCATGGTCGCACGATCGGAACACGATTGCACCCGAGGACGTGCCAGACAAATCACAGATCAGAGGGACGTACACAGACATCCTCTCGAACAGGAATCCGCCTTATGCTGTCAGGGGTGGTGTCGCAGACGCACTTGTCGATACTGCGGGGCAGGTTTACGCGATCGATACCGGTGAGGCGCGCGATGCGAAACGATTGTTCGAGGACTCTGAAGGCATAGACATCCTGCGTCCGGCTGCCATCGCTGTTGCTGCGCTATGCCGTGCAGTCGACAGCAATTCTATCGATCCTGATGACACTGTTCTGCTAAACATCACTGGAGGGGGGTTATCACGGCTGAAGGACGATTATGCACCCAACCATCTGAGTGCTGATCTTCTGGCGACTGATGAGAACAAGGATGAACTTATGGAGGTACTGAAACTATGACCGATATTTCCGATATAACGATTTTGTGCGGAGTTGATAAGGATTGCAACCCCGAATCCGTCGGTGAAATGCGGATAAAAGCAGGGGAGATCGTTGGCATCGTCGGACCGACAGGTTCTGGAAAAAGCACGCTCATCTCAGATATTGAACAACTCGCCTGTGGAGACACTCCTTCGAGAAGAAAGATACTGATCAATGGCGAAGAGCCAGATCAGACACTGAGGAGAGACACTAAAAAGAAAAGGATCGCGCAGTTGTCGCAGAATATGCGTTTTCTTGCTGACATGAACGTTCTGGACTTCCTGCGGATGCATGCAAAGAGCAGGGGCAAGAACTCTGATAC
>QMVM01000341.1 GCA_003661105.1 Methanosarcinales archaeon
GCAAACAACTGGAACACGACAAATCAAACAGGAACCAGAATATATAGTATTGGAACACAAATCGGTGGAAACTACTGGACAAATTCAACAGGAAATGGCTATTCAGATACATGTACTGATTCAAATATTGATGGATTCTGTGATGATTATTATAACTTAACTAATGGAAATATTGACTGGTTGCCTTTAATTAGTACGGCAGATGTGTCCTCGCCCATATATTCAGATAATTCGACAAACTCAACAATACATAATACCATGATAAAACACTCCTTAAAATGGCAAGACAACATCAATCTATCTGGATACATTTTCAGCTTCGACAATGGAACTGGCAGTTTTACGAATGATTCGTGGGTTTCAATGACTGGAACGTTGAACTGGTCAAACATTACGAAAAGAGTAAATTCTACTGTTGGTTCAACAATCCGATGGAAAGTATACGCTAATGATTCTAGTAATAATTGGAACACAAGCGAAACATACACTTACAATACAACAAACACACTGCCAACACAGACACCCGTCACAATAACACCACTGCCTGCCGAAACAACAGATAACCTGACTTGCAACTATGTTTATTCCGATGCCGATAATGACACAGAAAGCGGTGTTTGGTTTCAATGGTATGTCAATGGCGTTAAAAATATAACCACACAGAACATGAGTTACACAATAACTTCTTTAGATGATAATATCATATGTTCTGTTAAAGTATCTGATGGCTATGAAAACAGCACATGGGTTAATTCAACAACACTAACAATTGGCGATGCAATAGTTCCTGTCTTGCACACGCACTACATGTCAGCAACAACAGGCATAGTAAACACAGCTTTTACAATTGGCGTAAATGTTACAGAAGCAAACACAATAAATTATGTCTATGTCGAAATAACAGACCCGAATGCTGTTGCTGTAAATTACACAATGTCATTAGATACAAACGGCGGGCTTGAGCATTATTATGTAAAAACATATACTCCCTCAACTGTCGGAACATACACATTCAAATTCTTTGCACGGGATGGTTCTGGAAATGATGCAGATATGTATACTGGAACATACAATTATACCGCAACAACAGCAGAAGTCCCAAGTGGCGGTGGAGGAGGAGGAATCATTACAACGCCCGCCATCTGTGGCAATGGCGTGTGTGAATCAGGCGAATCAACTGTAACCTGTCCGCAGGACTGCATACTGGATTTTTCACTGATTCCTGTTGTGAATAAGACAACCTTCAATATAAAATACAATGGCATTGCAGGCAATAGGCTTACGATATCAAATGACGGTGTCTATGACAAGCAGATAAAGGTCACAATAGAGCCAAAAGACTATCTGAAACTTCAGACAGCCGATGGTGATGTCTATGAATACACGTATAATCTATCAAGAAAAGTCGGATTGGCTGCGGGAACCATAAGCGTAGTATGGATTATGAACCTGACAGGCACGAACCGTTCAATTGGTGAGTATGATTATACAATGACTTTCGATGATGGAACAAATGTGCTAACGCACCCGATGACAGCAAACGTTGTCGAGCGTGTGTTTGACCCGTTTTCGTATCTGGTTCCGGCAGCTATCGTGCTGATGTTTATAATGGCGATATGGCCTGCTGTTGTTAAGTTATAAAAAAATTGGAGGTTATATAATAATAATGGTGTTGGTATGAATCGAAAGTCACAGACTACTATGAATCTTGCAGTATTATCTTTTGCTTTTATTCTAACTGCTTTATTTTTGACAAATATTCCTGTATCTGCTCCCGTACCTTACGAAATAAACGGGTCTGTTGTCTATATTGACGATGAAAATGTAATCATGAAAGCGTATCCTCACACTCTCACTGATTCGGGTTATGTGACTTTTAATCTGACTTCAAAAAAGTTTGCAGGAGATATAGATGTTGTCTGGGGCTTTAATTCAACAGAAGCGATGCCCAAGTCGGCAGGGCTTTTGAAACCGCATAGTGTAACTGAACAAAAATCATATACTTGCGATGAGCCATATTGGTATAATTATACTCTCTCTCCCAAGCATTTTTACTGCTGGCAAAATCTATCAATCCCGATTTACGATAATAAGACAAATAAAACAATAAGTTATGAAAACAGCACAGTTCTTGTTTTTGACCATGAGTTTGAATCTGCCAACACTTCTATTAATACTGCATATTGGTCTGAAACTCATGTCGAAGATTATGTCGATATTCACAATAAATTCAACAAAGTCAGCTTCGATTATGGCGGAATGGATACATGGTATTATACAAAAAGTGTTTCAGTAACCAAAGAAAAAGAGTATTCCGTTCGTGCATGGATTGATGTGCCTTTCAATTCAGGATATAATAAGTATTGGTTCTGTGTTAAACCATCGAGTATGACAATTCATGAGGCGAAAACGAACGGGTATTTGTATTGTTTAGACCCATGGTGGAACAGCAGTTGGAATTATAAAAAAGAGATACAGATTGACGGGACAGGATTGGAGATTCCTGCGAATTATCAGTTGAAATTAAATGTTGATTATGTTTCAGGCAAGATGAATTCGACATTTAAAGACATAAGGTTTATAAATTCCGATGAAAATGCTACTTTGGACTA
>QMVM01000072.1 GCA_003661105.1 Methanosarcinales archaeon
ACACGCACTCTTATGTGCACTGGAATGGCACGATTGAGGATACTGTGTTTGAGAATATGTATTACTTGGACAGGACGCGGATGCAGAAAGAAGCCAGCAAATATTATGACATCTACTCCAATAGATGGTGTGCTCTGGTCAAGTTCTGGGACATTGAAGCGATTCACGGTGCTTCTGACTATAAAATACACATATCTTTCGAGGCAGACGTAACGGGAACACCGAACGATAGAAAACTTGCTATCTTCTACCTCAACGATTCGTATATCATCAATGGCGGCACTCGCCCGAATAAGGATACTACGAATGGTACTCGTCTGACTGGTTTTAACAACATGGCAGTGGTTGATTACACTTACGAGCCGTACAATAGTTCGTTCGTGATCTGTACGGTTGGTGTGAACAATAGCAAGATTGCAGAGTCCAACGTAACAGTAACACCGCATGGATACTTATTCTTCCGGTCAGGGACACAAAACGGAAGGTACCGCCTGGCGTATGTGAATGGTACGAGCGGTAAGAACATATCGTTTGCAGAAACAAACGTTACATGGACGAGTTCTGACAGTGGTAATACGTTTTCGCAGGCGGCGTGGACGCCGAAGTTATCTCTCGACTTCTCTAAAAGTGGGATGCAGCACCAGATGAGACTGTATGCAGCAAACGAATTGGGGAGCTGGAGCAATTCTGCGCTGCTTACAAACGACATCGGATTGGTGTACTATCCACCAACCGTCCCAGACATCAACCACTTCCATATACATGGAATCGATGATTACGATATGGATGGTACATACTCGGGCACGTTTAATGTTGGTCTTTATCTGGCAAGCGATCCGGACGGCGGTGATGTGGTGCATAACCTTACACTGCATTATACAAACAGAACTATCGTACCAAATGGAATTATCAACAACATCATCAACCGTACAAACTCAATGCACGGCGATGATCCGTACGCAGACGTTTCTTTCAATACAAGCAAATATAGTGCGGGCGAGTACACGATGCGGTGTGTGGCAACAGATGATGAGGGCAAGACGTCACAGACATGGCTCGGGACGAACTTTACACTTAATAAAATAGACCTTCGAGTGATCAGCGTAACGTTTGATCACTGGGATACTAGCGAAAACAGATCATCGGTCTCCGAGACCGGGACCGGCTGCCGCGTCAAAGAAAACAGGAACATCACGGTCAATGCGACTATCGCAAACTATGCCAACGGAAATATAACCTCTAACTTCGATCTGTCATTCTTCGACTCCGCTGGCGTATATGGCAACTGGAGCCGATGCTTTTGGAACTCTACATATAATGTGTCGATAGAAGGCGAACTGGGGAATGTAACCACCGGCTATCCTTACAACACCACATACATTACCGGATACTGGAATCCGTCGCTGGTTGGCACGCACAACATCTTGGCATGGGTAAACCCTGACAATTATGCCAGCGAGTCTGCGGCAAACACCACGAACAACAACGCGTCAGCAGTGATAAACGTCTCCGCGTGGCAGAAATACTACGGGAATGTGAGCGGCGGCATTACACTGGCAGACAGTGCTTCCGACTCGCTCTATGACTGGACATGTAGCAATGAGATCGATGACGGGTACGCTTACATCGTAAATGATGGCGCAGGCGTAACCTGGAGCGCGCTACACGCACTCGGCTGCGATAGCGACGATACCCTGAATGCGAGCGGACATGACTTTCTTGATGCTGATACCAGCCTTGGCATGGTTGTCGGCAGCAACAATGCAACCGGATTTGTTGACAACAATATCACTGAGCTGTTC
This sequence comes from Methanosarcinales archaeon, assembly GCA_003661105.1. Taxonomy (GTDB): domain Archaea; phylum Halobacteriota; class Methanosarcinia; order Methanosarcinales; family Methanogasteraceae; genus Methanogaster_A. Next base: position 1,803 of record QMVM01000072.1, read on the forward strand.
AGCGGCGGTGATCCGGGCACTGCAACAAACACGACATCGTTCACGGTCTATGGAAACCTCATATCGAATGTGTCGATCGTGAACAGCACCGGTATGACGAATCACGCGTCAGTTGGAAACGCGAATTTCGTTACAGGGATCTTATGGGACGCTACTTCTGATACCAACGGGTATTATGATACGGCAGACGATGAGACTCTCGTATTTGTGACAAAGATAAGGGCGGCTGCGACAGGCCTTGGCGGTGCTGCGCATAATTATGAATTCGCGGCTCCGTGTACGCTTAATCCGGTGATTGGCGGAGATCTGGATATTTATATGGAGTTGAAGTGATTCGAGAGGATTTCATACGATATTTGGGCGTATGCAGACCCCCATCACCAGAGCGGATACGACTCGAACGCCGGCACCCGGGTTGACCACCCCTCACATTTTGCACGAAAGATTCTGGTTCTGATGTTTTCTGTGGTTCCTGACAAAAGAGCCTCATCAGATGCAGAAATTATGGGTCTTTGGTATCGCGTTGCAGTGGATTAGGGATGGTTTCGGTGGATGTTAGCGAGGTGATTGTGGCTGGAAATTGTGTTCGGAACTCGGGGCAGTTTCGGAAGTACTGGTATCACCGAAAGGTTTAAGTTCATTGTGAATATGTATTCATTAATGCCAAGACCGAGGCGCCACCGGTATATACGGTCATCATTCGATTACGACTACTGGGGGCCATGCGCAGCCTGTCTGGATGACCGCGGTGAAGTGGTCCTGAAGATGGAAGAGATGGAAAGCATCCGGCTAAAAGACCATCTCGGGATGGACCAGCGTGAGGCGGCAGACCTTATGAAAGTCTCGCAGCCAACGTTCCACAGGATTCTATCCGAGGCCCGGAAAAAGATCGGATTCGCTCTTGTTTGTGGCAAAGCGATACGAATACATGGAGGGACCTACGAGATGGCGATAACGCAAGCGAGGACTTTCCAGTGCTATGACTGCCAGCATGTATGGAAGGTTTCACACGGAACCGGAAGACCGGAGAACTGCCCGAACTGTGGAAGCGTGAACATACACCGGGCCGAGGATGATCGCGGCTATGCCAGATCCGGACGTGGCAGACATGGTGTGCAGTAACAGTAAATGGTGAAATCATGAATAAAGACGAAGAAAGTATGGCTCAGGAAAAACGCTTAAAAGAGCGTATGGGAAGAGTAAAGCACAAAATAATGGTTATGAGTGGAAAGGGCGGCGTTGGAAAGACCACCGTATCGGTCAACCTCGCACTCACACTCGCGGCAAAGGGCTATGAGGTCGGGATACTGGATGCCGACATCCACGGCCCTAATATCCCGAAGATGCTCGGGATTGAGGACGAGCGTCCTGACATATCAGAGGACGGGATATCCCCGGTCTTCGTGCCTCCGCGTGTGAAGGTCATGTCCCTTGCATTTCTGCTTGCAAGCAAGGATACGCCGGTTGTATGGCGGGGACCGCTCAAGATGGGTGCGATCAAGCAGTTCCTATCCGATGTCTTCTGGGGCGATCTGGACTGCATCATAATCGACCTCCCGCCCGGAACCGGCGATGAACCGTTGAGTGTTGCACAGTTGATCCCGGAGATCGACGGCGCGATCGTTGTCACCACCCCACAGGACGTTGCCCTTCTGGATTCGAGGAAGTCGGTGACTTTCGCAAAAGAGCTTGGGCTGCCTGTAATCGGGATCATAGAGAACATGAGCGGGTTCAAATGCCCGAAATGCGGTGAAGTGATCGACCTCTTCAAGATCGGTGGTGGAGAACATGCTGCCGCTGACATGGGCGTACCGTTCCTTGGCAGGATTCCAATCGAGGTTAATATCGTCGAGTCTGGCGACAGCGGCATTCCATTCGTGCTTGCGCATGAGTCAGAAGCTGCCAGCGCCTTCGAGGCGATCGTTGACGGTATAGAACACGTTGTAAAAGGAGAGTGATAAATATGAAGATATGTGTAACATCAACCGGACCATCCATGGATGCGCCCGTAGATCCAAGATTCGGGCGATGCCAGTATTTCGTGATCGTGGACTCGGATACGATGGAGTATGAGGCGATGCAAAACCCGAGCGTGGGTGCTTCGGGTGGTGCAGGAATACAGGCGGCGCAGAATGTTTCGGCCAAAGGTGTCAGTGTCGTCGTCACAGGAAACCTGGGACCGAATGCTGTCCAGACTCTCACTGCCGCCGGAATTACGATGGTGACCGGCGCAAGCGGCACCGTCCGCGATGCTGTTGAGCAGTACAAGAGCGGCGGGCTTTCGCAGACCGAGAGCCCAACTGTTCCCGAGTATTCAGGACTCGACGGCGCTGGCGCAGGTGCTGGCGCAGGTGCCGGAATGGGCGGTGGCAGAGGTATGGGCGGTGGCCGTGGCGGAGGCGGAGGCGGCGGTCGTGGTATGGGTGGAGGTATGGGACGCGGTATGGGCATGGGAGTTCCGGCAACACCCGCACCCACGGCGTCAGCCTCACCTGTACGGACAAGGGATGAGGAGATACAAGCCCTTGAAAGTCAGATGAACGAAATCAAGGCAAAACTGGAAGAACTAAAGAAATAGGAGGCGAACAAGATGAGAGGCGGACACAGGAATATGTACTATGCAACAGGTATGCCCGGCTGGATGCGGCTTGGATATTCTCCGGGCTGGGTCGGAAGGAGTCCGGGTGGACTGCCACCAACTGTCCAATATATGGGGGCCGGGACATGGCCGACGCCACAGCCGCAGGTTACAGTGGCAGGAATGCCGGCAGGCATGCCAGCCATGCCTGCGCAGCAGGAGGTCACAATGCTTGAGTCTCAGGTAGCGATGCTTGAAGGGCAACTGGAACAGATCAAGAAGAGAATCGAAGAGCTGAAGAGATGAAGTACCAGATCGACGAATCGCTCTGCGTAGGGTGTGGATTGTGCGTCAACGTATGCCCGGTGCGGGCGATAACACTGTCAGATAAGGCAAAGATCGACATTGATCGTTGCACTGGCTGTGGCGCCTGTACCAATGTATGCAAGCTGGGGGCGATCATCGAGGTTGCGGATGAAACGGTCCAGGAGACTACGTCCGTTCCCGCCGCAATTGCGTCAGGAGTTGCAACTGCTATCGGATCTGTCGGAAACGCGATCAAGCGATACGCAAGTAGCAGCACCTCTACCGGCTCCCGTCGTGGCGGTGGTCGTGGCGGTGGTAGCGGTGGTGGACGTGGCGGCGGTAGCGGTGGTGGACGTGGCGGCGGCGGTCGTGGCATGAATAAACAGAACAAAAGGAGGCGGTAACAATGCCAAGAGGAAGAGGTTTTGGAAGAAGGGGCTCTGGATTCTGCAGACGGTATCCATTGCTTCCGATGGGGTCGACACCTGCGGGAATAGCATATCCAAGGGCATATCCACGGTTCCCAAGAGGTGGATACACGGGTTATTATAGGTGATAACGATGAACGGATTGTACGGAGAAGGTATCGACAGCCCATATTATTGGGGCAGATGCAGACGGTTTCCGTGGTGGGCTATGCCGGCTACGCCATACACGCCGCCGGCACCTGCAGCGGTGCCAGGTTATGCGCCGCCGGTCTATGCGCCACCAGCATGGACTGAAGAGCAGGAACTCGCAATGCTTGAGTCTCAGGAAGCGATGCTTCGAGAGCGACTGGAACAGATCAAGAAAAGACTTGAGGAGGTGAAGAAATGATGCAGATGGGTTCAGGAAGAGGAGGTGGCATGGGCCGAGGTGGTGGAAGACAGCATCTTGGTCCTGCTCAGTCGTGCAGATGTCCGAACTGTGGATACACACAGCCACACCAGCCGGGTGTGCCGTGCCTCAATCAGGCATGTCCGAAATGCGGAACAAGAATGGTGGGTGCATAACCCACTATTCTGGTATTTTATGGCCTCTAATTGGAAGGGCTCAACACATCGCTTACACTTTCCTAAGTGCTCACTGGCTCAACACATCGTTTACAATTGTGATGATTCAACGTAGAAAATCCGTAGTGCATCTGATGATGCGCTATGGCAAAACCAAATAAAACATATACGGTAGGGGAGGAGGAACGTATCGATGCGGTCGATCGATATCCGAAAGGCGAACGCCCCTTCAAAATCTGCAAAAGTCTTGGTAGATCAAGAGTCTGGTCACGAAAATGGATTGGAAGATACAACGATTCCGAGAAAAGCAGTAAGACGGAGTGGTTTAGGGACGAATCCAGAGCACCGAAGAATGTTCACCGAAAAATGGATTCGGGGACGGAACAACTCGTAATAACTGTGCGAAAATCACTCATAAGACAAATATCCCGGGCATTTCCCTCGGAGAACAGAAAACAATACCCAAAATTCGGGTACTTTTTATTATTTTCTGATTACTGTGATTTTTGAAGTGGATGCTATTTTCTATTGAGTGGTTTATCCCAGCGCCTCATTTATGGGGATACGCATACATCAGCACCCGAGTTCCTGGCATGAACAACAATGCACCTACCACCGAGTGTCGCATCCAGAAACTCCTGCACTCCATGCATGGTATCTGCCGCCGCCCTGCGACTGTCTGTGATCCCGTAGACTGCAGGTCCGAACGAACTCATCCCGGCACCACACGTATTATCCCGCATCAGTTCGATGATCTGCACGATCTCCGGCGACTGAAGTGCAATCTCACGTCTCTTGAACCCTACATCCTGTATCCGATTTATCGAATCCCCGAATGCCTCGATGTCGCCTTCGACAACACTCGGAAGCGTCTCCATTAATATGATGTGTGAGAGTTTTCGCACCTCCGAAAGCGGGATCGGACACTCCTTTCCGAAGATGTCCACCTCTCTTGCATCATGCGCACCCACAACATCAGGGATTGCAAGCACGATCTCCCAGTCCGGGAATGGCTGCTGGAACAGGATCGATGCCGGTGGCGAATTCGATGCCGCGGATGGCTTAAACGCCCCCTTCTCGGAAAACTTATGCCCGGAATCGAGGATTAAACCACCGCTCTCAAACGACGCGACACCGATGCCTGATGTTCCGCCGCGTCCTACAGCGATTGCGATATCCCGCACGCTCATGTTCAGGTCGTACAACCGGTTCACAGCCATGCCCGCGGCAAGTGCTGCCTGCGTGCCAGTGCCAAGACCGACGTGCGAAGGGGAATCCTGCTCGATGCGGATGCGGACGCCGCAGCCCTCCGGGAGGATCGCGCTCGCGCTCTTGCGCATCCTGCCCGTCAGTTCAGAGTCACCTGCGACGGTGATCCCATCCACCCCTTCTGCCGCTTCTGCCGTGATGCGGATGCCAGGCTCTCCGATCGTCAGCCCGATCCCGCCATCCACCCGCCCGATCGATGCGTTAAGGTCGATTAAGGTGATATGGAGACGAGAGGGTGTTGTGATCTCGATTGTCATGGGGTGTCCTCTGGCGTCCATGGTAAAGATGTTTATGGCTCGCTGGCATCGGGCTATCGCGTCTTATGGTGTGGCACCCTGTGATCGATAGGCTTATGATTCAGAGAACTAACATCCGATCCCCGAACTGAGCTTATTGATCCCCCTTTCGGTTGGTCTGCTCGCGTTTGTAGGATATGCTTATAAGGTCTGGAGAAATAGATAATCATCAATGAAAAAGATCACGATCCTGCTCGTGCTCCTCTTAACCATCCTGTATCTTCGCACATTCGTCTGGCTTGCCAATACATGGTTCACTGACCCGGTATATTCTCACGGCGTATTAATTCCGATCGTCTCGTTATTCCTCGCATGGAGAAGCGTGAGAGATAAAGACGTGCGCGATACTGATCCTTTCAAACCCGGGATAATCCTCTTAACATTCGGCATTATTCTCTACATCATCGGCTCCATCACGATCTTCCCCTTCTTATCCGCGATCTCTTTTCTGTTCGTACTCTGCGGCTTGATCCTTTATCTGTATGGAAAAGAGGTGATGAGATCGCTGCTATTCCCTGTGCTATTCCTGATATTCGCAATCCCGATCCCGGTGGTGCCCGCTATCACAGTCACCCTCCAATCGATCTCAGCACGCTATTCCGCGCTGACTCTTGAAATGCTTGGAGTCGCAGTTATACGAACAGGATCTGAAATCCAACTCACGGATTGTTCATTCTCTATCGGTCTGCCCTGCAGCGGGATGAATACGCTCATCGCATTACTGGCGGTATCTGCCATTTTCGCTTACCTATTAAAATGCCCACTTCTAACAAAAACCGCTCTTTTCTGCATAACGATTCCAGTCGCAATCGTTGCAAATATCATCAGAATCACCGCCCTACTCCTGATCGCGGATCATTATGGCGCGGAGGTTGCAATGAGGTTATTCCATGATTTTTCCAGCCCTTTCTTATTTATCATCGCATTTATGTCCCTGATAATCATTAGTAAATTAATGAAATGCAGTATTGGGGAAAAAGGAGGACAAAATGAGCTTCTTTAAAGAATATTCCCCGATCATTGGACTTCTGGTACTTACATTAGTAATTGTCATGCTCTTTTCAAATCAGTCCATGCTCTTTTCCAAATCCGCCACCGCGATCGACACCGAACTTGCACGCGCATCAGGAGATGCAATGACGGTTCGAACAAAGATGGATCTCGGAAGCGATGACTGTATGAATAAATTTCCAATAGAGATGGGTCATTGGAGGGGATATAATCACAATACTGATAATCTTGCAGCCGGATTGAATGCAGACGTTATGCTCATGCGTACATATACCAATCCTGAATTGTATCAACCCTTATTCTTCCTCATCATCCAATCGGACAATCGTTCAAGTTTCCATCCGCCAATCGTCTGTTACCCTAGCCTTGGATACACGATAGAGGAGGAAGGTAAGGAAAAGGTACCTGTGTCTGTGCAGAATGTGGGCTGGGAAGAAGAGTTTTCCGTATATAAGAAAAGCGAAGATGGAAATAAATCAATCTCCGTCAAGAAACTCGTCGTGGTAAAGGAATCGAACGGAAAAATCACAGAGCGGAGGGTTGTTTTGTATCTCTACCTAAACAGGGGTTTTACCTCAAATACCGTTACGATGATCCGGGTTTCTGCACTCGCCCCATTATCCGGATCTTATGAGGCTGTACTCGAAATGGAGAAGGAATTTTTGAGTGAGGCATTTCCGCACATGTTTGAGTTCAAAAAGGAGGAAAAACTCATCATATATCAGCTCATGGATTTCGGTTTGTGGGGATGGTTGCTCGTCATCG
>QMVM01000073.1 GCA_003661105.1 Methanosarcinales archaeon
GTATTTCCTGCCGATATTATATGGGTCAGTCGCGTTGTTGTGTATCCAACTGGCTATTGCAAAATATACATAAAAAAACATCAATCTATGTTCATCAGCGTTAATCTGTGGCTAAAAGTCATATCAGCCACATATTAACACCGATCCCACCGATTTTACCCACAAGTTACTCGAGCATACCCCCCTGATAAAGTTCTGGAACCCCCCATCACCACTATCCGAATTGATTCTCGACTGCCATCTGCAAGATTACGCATGCATCGAGTGCATTCACACATCCGCCGCACTCCTGTATCCACCGAATACTGCGATCTGCAGCGCGATAATCACATTTTCTGCCGTAATCTTGTCATCGCCATTGAGATCTCCTTTCACCGGCAGAGTGACCTGGAATAACCCGTTTCGGTGGTAGTTTCACCTGCCCGCACTCCATAAAATCCGCGCATCAGCCGTATCAGACAGATCGTAGGCGACTACGTGCGACCGACATCACCAACGTTGTCAGGATCTTCGGTGCGGTCGTGCTCCGAACTTATGCGCCAGATAAGTTCGCCGGTCGTGCCGGTGAGTGCAATGACCGAGTAAGCCGAAGCGATGACCTCGATTGCGCCATTCCCGCCCGGATCAGCCACCGCAGGCGACGAGTACCAGCCAGTCTCGCACCACGAGCTGTAGCAGCTGCCGTGCTGCCACTTGGGAACCGGTGTCCGCAACCCCGCTTTCGTCGCTTGCGCAAGACGCGGATGCCGGGAGAAGCAGGAGAGTGCAGATGATCAGAGATAAGTATCGCTGCGTTACAGGGTTCCGTATTAGAAACGTGAAAACTCTATCTCTTCCATGTTTTGTTCAATCGCGGTTCACCTAAATTCCGGTTATCACATCTTGCCCGAAATCAAAGACCGTGGCCCTATCATCGCCTTCATAAATATCGAGGCACGGTCCGTCATCGATAACCCCGGCAACCGTCGCATCAAGCCCCGCATCCTCAAAAACCCTCACGCACTCGTCCGCATCCCGCGTTGTCACCACATAGCCGATTGCAGGATATATCTTCAACCAGTGAACAAAGTCCACCCCACCAGGACGGGGTATCGCGGTTATATCAACACTTGCACCCTTTCGGCTGGTTTCGAGAAGCATCCCAAGCGTTCCGATAGTGCCGGGATTGCTGATGTCCTTTCCAGCTGTCACAAGACCGCGCTCCCCAAGCGTCTGCATGACCATGAACTTCTCGCGGACGCTTGCAGCGGTCTTCATCGTTGTGCTATCCCATGAATAGATAGAATTCTTCCCGACCTTCCCTTCGAGATCATAAGCGAAAACTATTGCATCTCCTGCCTCTGCTGTGTCGCTCCTGATGACAGCGTCCCTCTTTGCGATGCCGACGATGGCAACCGAGCTTGAGGTGTACGGCGTGTCCGGATGCAGATGCCCGCCGACCATCGGGACCCCAAACTTGGCGACCCCGTCCCTGATCCCGCGGACCAGTTCGGCTAACGTCTCTTCGTCGTCGGTTGCGAGTATGTTGACCATGCCTATCGGACGCCCGCCCATCGCGGAGATGTCGTTTACGTTCACAAGGACTGCGCCGTATCCGGCCCACCACGGGTCCCCGAGCATCGCACTCCATATCCCGTCCGCGGCAAATAGCAGCACATCGTCCCCACCGATGTCGATGATCGCAGCATCATCGCCAATATCCGCGATGCAGTCCGTGTACTCGGATCGCACGGTCCCGAGGATCTCTGCGATGCCTGCGATCGACTTTTTCCGAGTCACTCCTTCGAAGTTCCTAATCTCTGACGCGATTGCCTCAAGGTTCATTATGATCTGGCTTGCGGTATGGCATATTAAAGGTGTGGGCAGTGTATGGGGGACTTGGTACGATCGGATTGGTGAAATCCATGAAACCGGTGTTAATCTGTGGCTAAAAGTTTTATTTGCCACCGATTAACGTTGATTACGTAGATTAGCTGTGTAAATAACTTTTCAGATCGATCGTGCCACATTCTGGCAGTTGTGCTTACATAAGACAATCCCATGTACACAGAAAATAACAAAAAGTCTCGCATCCGGTTTGCACGATCGACACCTTTAAATGATATTGCGGCGGAAAGATTCTTTGCCTTTGCGATCGTTGTGCGGGGGTAGCCAAGCGGTCAACGGCGGCAGACTCAAGATCTGTTCTCGAAGGAGTTCACGGGTTCGAATCCCTTCCCCCGCATTCATGGGTTTGTGCAATGGATAGTTTAGAGGTACTTGCTGCGTTTGTACGATGTTCGGTCCGTCATGGTGCATGGATGGAAACTGACTTTTGGGCAAGGGCTTGGTGCTGGTTGTGATTATGCGCGTAGTCTGATCCGGTCGGTGGCTGCGATCGATTCAAATGGGGTAGGATCGCCGGGCAAAGGGTATCTATGCGCTCGAATTGTTATGATATATAAAGTCCGGGGGATGAATTATTAGGATCAAGAATTCTTTCTGTGGATTTCGCACCGTTCTGCGAACAATGCTAATCGGCGCGCCGGATGATGCCGCTGGCGCTCGTGTGGGGGCAGCACGACCTGGGTGCTGTGCTTGTGGTGGCGGTTATGTGCCCGGGCGTGGTGGTGCGGATGAGTCATATCCTTCCGGAATCCGCGAAAATGCCGGGAATTCGTTTGCGGCATTAAAGTAAAAGCAAATGACGGCAGTGGCGATGAGGTATTTACCATCCGTCCCTCCTTTGCAATGCCTTATATGGTAGGTTACACCAACGACGTGGAGAAACCCCCGTTTTTACGCCGTTGGGGATCCCTCTTTGGGCATTGGCATACGTCTTTTGACGCGACGAGTATTACTGGAATCGTATCGATAATCACATCGGTCGCAACAGTATAGTCGGCACGACAGTGAAAAATCCTGATGATTTGTCAGGAGATATTCCGGCAGATGAGAAACACACCCGATTTAACGGTCAAAAGGCATATATCGCAACTACAGTGGCAAATGATTGTGTTTTGGGAGCCTCTGTGAGTTTAGATGCAGATACGGAAGGTTTGACAGAAGCTTACGGTCATTTTAAGACCGAAGCCACTAACGTATCTCATGACTATGAACCAAAAGCGATCGCTACGGATGGATGAACTGCCACGAAGTCAGCATGGCAACACTTGTTTCCACTGATTACTGCAATTTTATGCTTTACATTCGTTTATCAAAATTAGAGATCGATGTATGCAAATGTTGGGTCAGTATGGGAAAATCACGACTCGGGTCTGGGAAATCTACCACTCTGACGACAAGAACACATTTTCGCAGGGAATAACTGGATTTAAGGAATGGGCGATCGAAAAAATGCCGAAAGGAAATGGTGTGGATGCAGTTTTGAAACTGTGCAATAAAGCACCCGAGTTTGTGAAAGCTTATGATCCTCCTTAGGCATACCAAACCAGCAACATGTTAGATCGCCATTATGGATCAGTGGCACGATATCTATATGGTTGCAGGTATTTTCACGGACATTTAACCTCCGCCGAATATAGCACTTGGTCCCGGGCATTATTACACAATTTCCATCCGTATTCACCTCGTGCAAATATCAAACAGACGTATGAATCACCAGCTCACAAATTCAATGACTTTGTTTATCGTGGCAACTGGTTGCATAATCTCTTAATTTCTGCATCGCCAGTGACCACAGAAAACAGCAGAACCAGAAACCTTCCAATGTTCACGACACGGTTTCCCGTCCGGAAAAAAAGAGGCTGTTCAGAGGATTTACCCTCCGAACAGAAGTCCGGCCCCGAACATAGTCGCGAAGAGTATCGCGATGATGTTGACCACCTTAATAAGCGGATTTAGCGCAGGTCCTGATGTGTCCTTGAACGGATCGCCGACCGTATCACCAACGACCGCTGCCTTGTGCGCCTCAGAGCCCTTGCCACCGTGCGCACCGTCCTCGATTAACTTCTTGGCGTTATCCCATGCAGCGCCGCTGTTTGCCATAAATAGCGCCATCAACAGCCCGACAACGATGATTCCGATCAGAAAACCGCCGAGCGCGACCTTGCCAAGCAGTATCCCGACGAGTAATGGAACACCGATTGCGAGGATGCCCGGGACCACCATCGAGTTGATCGCTGCTTTTGTTACGATGTCGACCGCTTTTCCGTACTCCGGCTTCGTCGTCCCTTCCATGATTCCGGGGATCTCCCGAAACTGCCTTCGTACCTCTTCCACAATCTTAAACGCGGCTTTCCCAACCGCATTCATCGTAACTGCGCTGAACAGGAACGGAAGGAGTCCTCCGATAAGGAGCCCGACCAGTACCAGCGGGTTGTCAAGACCGAGTTCGCCGATATCAAGCCCCACCCTGTGCCTGTAATCAGCAAACAGCGCCAGCGCTCCGAGAGCTGCTGATCCGATTGCATAGCCTTTTGTCACTGCCTTCGTGGTGTTCCCGACGGCATCGAGTTTATCGGTCACGTCCCTGGTGCTCGATGGAAGCGAAGCCATCTCTGCGATGCCTCCTGCGTTGTCTGTGATCGGTCCGTACGAATCAAGGGCAACGATGATCCCAGTCGTAGAGAGCATCGCAGCCGCAGCTATTGCAATACCGTACACGCCGATCGCAGGATCTGCAAGCCCGCCAACCACGGCAAACGCTGCCAGGATGCCTGCACAGATCACGATAACCGGCATCGCTGTGCTTTCGAGACCAATAGCGAGCCCTGAGATGATGTTCGTGCCTGCACCGGTCTCAGCCGCGCGTGCTACCGCCTTCACAGGTCTGAAATTAAGTGCAGTGTAATACTCGGTGATGATCACGATCAGCACCATGATCATTACTCCTACGATCGACGCATACCAGAATCTGATGTCGCCCATCATCCAGTCGGTAACGAAATAAAACGCCACAAGACAGATCAGTGCCGCTGCCGCCACACCCTTGTACAGAGCGTGCATGATGTTCTTGTTCTTGCCGAGTCTGACGCAGAATATTGCAAGTATCGATGCGAGAATCGCGACCGCTCCAAGAATCAGCGGGTACGTAACCGCATTTGGATATTGTGCGACCACAATTGCTCCAAGAAGCATCGCAGCAAGCGATGTGACCACATACGTCTCGAAGAGGTCCGCGCCCATGCCCGCGCAGTCCCCGACATTATCCCCGACATTATCAGCAATCACAGCCGCGTTTCTGGGGTCATCCTCCGGAATTCCCGCCTCCACCTTGCCGACGAGATCCGCGCCGACGTCAGCGGCTTTCGTGTAGATCCCGCCTCCGACCCTCGCAAAGAGACTGATCAGACTCGCGCCAAAGGCAAAGCCGACGATCAAATCAACGTCTGCCGGCTCCCCGCCGTAGAGTATGTAAAACCCGCTTGTTCCGAGCAGTGCAAGACCGACCACGGCAAGCCCGGTCACCGCGCCGCCCCGAAACGCAATAGACAGTGCCTTTTCAAGACCGTCCTTTGCAGCGTTTGCGGTTCTCACATTCGCGCGAACCGAGACGTTCATGCCGATATATCCTGCCAGCGCGGACGCTGCTGCGCCGACAAGGAATCCGAAAGCGATCTTTGCCCCATCATCGAGCAGGGTATACATCAGGGCGGCAAGTATGATCGCAACGATTGCAACCGTTTTATACTGGCGGTTCAGGTACGCCATCGCACCCTCTTGTATCGCCGCTGCAATCTCCTGCATCTCTTTTGTACCCGTTGGTTGTTTCAAAACGAGATACGCAAACACGCCCGCAAACACCAGACTGATAATGCCTGCAACGGGCGCAAGATATAATGTGTTGTCCATTTCTAACTATCTCTCCTGTTTGTATTTTAGTTTGTATTTTATTATTGGATGAATGCCATACAATATGAATGTGTCGATCGCACAGGACTTTTTAATTCCTTCTGTCGGTTGAAAAACATGACGCCAGTCCTGCACACACTGGTACGATCGGACTTCCGAAATCAGTGAAATCACCGTTAATCTGTGGCTAAAAGTTTTATTTGCCACGGATTAACGCAGATTACGCAGATTAACGTGGTAAATGGATTTTTAGATCGATAGTACTAAATTCTGGCAGTTGTACTTACATAATACAATCCGACGTTCCCAGAAAATAATAAAAAATCTCGACCTCACAGCCGTCACCATTAAATACCAGAAACCTAAAATACTCGAAATACAATCGTGGAAACGGTGGTATTCTTGCCATACACAATCGAATATATTCACGCAAGAGAGATATTGGATTCACGCGGGAATCCTACAGTCGAGGTTGACCTTGAGACGCCAAGCGGCTTCGGGCGCGCTGGTGTGCCTTCTGGCGCGTCGACAGGCACAAACGAGGCGCTTGAACTCAGGGACGGCGGTGACCGGTATCATGGAAAAGGTGTTCTGAAAGCGGTGGAGCACGTGAATACCGCACTCAGAAACGAGATCATTGGCATGGACGTGCGGAACCAGCGCGCGATCGATCAGACGATGATCGATCTCGATGACACTCCGAACAAGTCGAAGCTTGGCGCGAATGCCATACTCGGTGTCTCGATGGCTGCTTCCAAGGCTGCTGCGGATTCTGCGGGTCTGCCATTGTATGCGTATCTGGGAGGCATCCGGGCGTGTGTGCTGCCCTGCCCGACCATGAACGTCTTAAATGGGGGCGAACATGCAGGAAACGACCTTGCGATCCAGGAGTTCATGATCCAGCCGAAAGGCGCACCGACGTGCGCGGAAGCGGTACGGATCGGGGCAGAGGTCTACCATACACTCAAAGGAATCCTGACTGCGAAGTACGGATCAGGCGCAGGCAATGTCGGCGATGAGGGCGGTTATGCGCCGCCGATGGATCATACGGGTCAGGCGCTAGATGCGATCGTTGCCGCCATCGAAGAGGCAGGCTACACCACAGCAGAGGTCACACTTGGGGTCGATGCCGCTGCATCCGAGTTCTTCAAAGACGGGAAGTATTTGATCGATGGTACAAAGCTCGACGGCGGCGAGATGGTCGATTACTACCTTGACCTGATAAAGACATATCCGATCTTCTTACTTGAGGATCCGTTCCACGAGGGGGCATTTCAGGACTTTGCCCTACTGACCGCGGCAACGGACAGAGTCATCATTGGTGATGATATCTTTGTGACCAACATCGAGCGGTTGCAGCGCGGGATCGATGCCGGGGCTGCGAATGCGCTGCTACTTAAGTTAAACCAGATCGGAACGGTATCTGAAGCGTTTGATGCTGCGCATCTGGCGCACAGGAACGGATACCGGGTTGTTGTAAGTCACCGGTCTGCCGAGACCTGCGACTCAATGATCGCTGATGTCGCTGTTGCGATAGGTGCTGATCTCTTAAAGACAGGAGCACCTGCCAGGTCAGAGCGCACCTCCAAGTACAACCAACTCATAAGGATTGAGGAGGAACTTGGTGAAGCAGCAAGATTCGCTCAACTGTGAGAAAGATATATATACCATATATTTGGGATATAATTTATGGGATGGTATGCATGAGTTCATTTCGAACAAAAATCAAGAGGCGATTAGAACGGTATCTTGAGCTGGATGCCGATGGTATTCGGTATGCCGTTATGAAAACCATACTGAAGGTCAAACGGATAACTGTAGATCTTCTACATAACACCCTCTCTAAGAAATTCAAGGTCACCCACAAGACCGTTGCATCGATGGTTGGATATATCCACTCCAAACTCGGCATTCTCCATGCGCAGAAGCAGTCATATAAGACGCACATCGTCTACACGCTGCGTGATGAGTATGTCGATCTTGTGATATCGGTGCTGCGAAGAGCCGTAGACGCGAAAAACCTCCCGACTGCGGCATGACACTGGTGAAGGATGCTCCGCGCACCTCGACCAGTTTTATCATCAGATCGGACGCAAACACGAGGGTCACCGCATCCCGTGATCCGTTCTATGAACTGATGCGCCGTCTCTTCCAGGACGAGAGCACTGCGATCCGGGGGCAGAGATTCCTTGAGATGATCCTCGAACGGGAGGCATCCGGAAATCCGATACGGACGAGCGAGTGGGCAGAACTTCTCCGTGAGTTAGGGGTCAGTAGATCATCGTTTTATGCAATGCGGAACAAACTGCTCGGTTCCGGAATGATCGCGAATAAGAAAGGGGTTTACCGGGCATCTGGTCAGTTTAGTAAGGATCTTGTTGATATGGCGAGGTGGTGGTGGGTTGCTGTGTTGAATCGGGATCTGGAGCGTCTGTGATGATTGCTCGAGTAATTCATTTATTCCTGGAAGGTTCAAGCTTATGGATGGCGAAAAAGTGATTAGAGGTCCAGTTTCATACGAAAGGTATGTTGCAAGTTCCGACTCTATGCAGGTTGAGTTTCTATGGGAATTGCGGATCCCGTAGGTCCTAAGAGCTCGGAGAGTAAGGTTAATCTATAACGGGGTCAGAATAGCTTCATAACAGAATCGGAGGTTGATATGGGAACATTCATCGTATCCATCGTGAAGGAAGGCAAGTTCTTTATTGCGAGATGCCCCGCGCTTGGTGTGACTTCTCAGGGCGAGTCCCTTGAAGAAGCGCAGGCGAACATCAAGGAAGCCATAGATCTTTATATCGAGAGTTTTGGGATAGATGACCTGCCCAGTGGGACCTCCGCACCATTCTGGACCACAGTTGAAGTTGCCCATGCGTAAGCTTCCCACCATATCGGGTAAAAAACTTATAGCTGCACTGAAACGAGATGGGTTTATCGAAGTGCGGCAGAAGGGCAGTCACGTGTCACTTCAAAAGATCACCCCTGGAAGAACCTATAAAACCATTGTCCCACTGCACCGGGAACTTGCAAAAGGCACACTTCTCGACATTCTCCAACAGACCGAACTTGAGAAGGATGATCTGATTGAACTGCTTTAGGGAATGAGACGCATATCGCCTACACGCTGCGTGATGAGTATGTCGATCTTGTGAGATCGGTGCTGCGAAGATCCGTAGACGCAAAAACCCAGACTACGGCATGACACTGGTGAAGGA
>QMVM01000074.1 GCA_003661105.1 Methanosarcinales archaeon
CTATCCCCCCGCCCCAAAGAGGATCAGGATCGTGTTTCTACATCCCGGAGCTAACCCGAGAACGAGAACTACGAGTTTCAGCAGATCGCGCAGTTCGACCTCATCAAACTCGCTATCGATTAGATATAGCATGGGTATTAACAGGAATAGTTTGAGTGGATACATCACAGCACCGGTGCCTGTGAGATCGATTAAGTAATTCTCAACCACGTGCTTGCCGCTATAACCTGTAAGAAAGTCGATGGCAACTGTTGTTGAGGATGCATCAAGCAGATGCGCTCCAAGAATTGCTATATTGAACCTGCTGCGCAAAAATTCGATCTTTGCAAACCCGGCACCCACATAGATAGATACGGTGATCAACACAGCGAGCGCTACAATGAGCAGTGCCTCTATAGGATGTTCGATGCCTTCACTCCGGAGCAGCACACCGATATTCACAGATGCGAGACCAAGTCCGATGACGGCGAACGATGTGTAGTATCGCTCTTTATAAATACGAATCGATAGCATAAGTGCTGCCAGCGTAACGGCGAACACAACAAAATATATAATTGGAGTTACAAAAATATATTTAAGCGGCGGGGCAAAGATCTCGGCATCCTTGAGAACGCGGAGACTCGATCCGAACAGGACGTAGCAGACTACCCCTATGACAAAACTCTGGTTGATCGTAACACCCAAACGTTTGAACACATTGTGCGAATGGAGGGCATAGACACAGAGAACAAGTATAATCGCCCATGTGATGGTATTTACTACGTTATACCCGGAATCGGTCACGATCGGGTTCCAGTAATACCGGTTTATAAAGTCCCATATCTCTGACATCATAGTGTCTGCTCCGTTATCGTAGAATTGAATATACGGTAAGAGTGATAAAGCGATTGGCGTGCCTGCAATAAATATCCGATCGAAACGTCCGAAAGATGTGTTAAATGAGATCAAGTGGCGCGGCTACCAGATGCACGAATGCACAATCTATTACCTGCACAGGGGCGCACCCAACGATATCCGGATCGTCAGGGGCTCTGAGATCACAAGTCTTGGTAATTCGTTCTTCACGCTCGAAAACAGCTCCAGCATCCCGTACCACAGGATACGGAGAATCGAGTACATGGGCGAGGTCGTCTACCGGAAGGGGCGAGGGCAGGGGCAGGATGAGTCAGCCCAATAAGGTTAAACGATGTGGATCACAGTGATGTAAGGTATTTAGGGGTATACGATGAAAAAAGAATTGAAACTGATGAAGAAAACCGCGTTTATTCAGATCCTGGAACTTGTAGCCTCTGTTGTCATGGGGTTCGGGATTAAAGACCGATTATCGCGGCAGAGTGGGGGGCGTCTATGTATCCCCGACTCCCGCGCCGGAAAGTGCGTCGGTCTGGGACATCTTCGATGATGAAGAGCCGGGTATGGGCAACTAATCGGGAGGGTCTGGTACATCCGGCGAGCAGGATACTGGTGAGGGTGAGTCCCTGCCATCAGCAGAACCTGAACTTGAGCCGACCGGCAACCGCGCCGAGCCTTCGATACACGATAGCGATCTTATGTGGTTCACTGATCGGTACGCGAGCTGCTATGATCATAAGACTAACCTCTGGCTCGTCTGTGAGGCGCGTATCGTAAAATATATCTTTGACGACCGGACCGCTGAGGATACCGTGGAGGTGAAGATTACCTGAGTTTGAGTTCACCAGTAATCAGAAGAAACATAAGGACATATCCAAGTACAAGCATGGCGAGCGAGATGATCCATGCCCACTTAAGCAGCCCGCCCCTGAGTTCAGGATCGTTCGCATCGATCATGCCTTAATCCGCTTCAGCCGGAATGTGTTTTCGCGCTCCATCTCTTCGAGGCGCAGTTCTATGAAACGTTCTGCCTCGCCAAGTTCGGGAATCACCTTGAACTCGAGCGCGTTGACCCTCCGCTTGGTCCGCTCGATGTCGTCAAGCAGTTTCTTTATCGCGGTCTCGACCTCGGCAGCAACGATTATCTTTTCAACAAAGGTCTCATGCGCATCAACCACCTCATCAAGGCAGGAACTCGTCCCTATAATACCGTAGCCCCGATCGCAGAGGTCTTTTCGTACCTGGGATGATTCGATCTTCGGAACCACCACACCCATCACGTTCTTGCTCTCGAGTTCGATGTGCGGAACATCCTTGAGTGCGAACGCGATCGATTTTATTGCAACCGCGCCCTCTACCGCCTTTGCAAGCCCCATCTTCTCGTTCGCAAGCACATAAGCGGAATCGAGTTCGGATCTAACATTCTTTGCTCTGTGAAGCAACTCAAAAAACTCCAGAATGAGGCCATCGCGCTTCATCTTCAGCAGCTTGTGCCCGCCCTCTGCGAGTTTGATCATCTTTTTAAGTTCTATGAGCTCAGACCTGGTTGGTTTTATGTCCCGGATCGCCATGATAAGCCTACCTGTTTATTATTCGCATATTCCTCGGTTGCATTCCCATGGTTTATAGCACCATGGATAATAACCTTGTTGCTTGCAGCAGGATGCGCCCTTGTAACCACAGTGGATCCTCCTGATCGAGACATGAGTTATATACACGTTCCCGTCCGGATCGACCGCCACACCTATCCCGGATTCATCGAGATCCGATGCTCCGGTATCTTCTCCCGATTCGCCATACGCCCATGCGTCAAGGCATGTTTGTAAGAACTCTTTGTAGTCATAGACCGGTCCCGGGACTGAAAGCGTCTGTTTGACAGAGATATCGAAATAATATACCCCGCTTTTCTTTAATAAGTCGCCCAACTCGTCATCATCGTCACCATCATTGCTGTCATCAGTACCCTCATCATCATCGCAGGAGTTCTTACGCGCTGCGAGATCGCGGCTATATGCGCGGGCAACTTCTGCGATCTCGTCGTTCTGTTTCAGAGCCAAAAGTCCGTCATCCTCACGTCCATTGTTCACCAGATTGAATATATCCGCTTCCAGCTTTGTTGACGCGGGCAAGGAAACGGGGGTTTTAAACGGCACCGGAGAACCGATATCCGCCACAGTCCACCAGTCATACTCCTCGACAGACCTGCTGGCGCTCACGGCATCATAAATATCATTATATGTTGTATCAGCGAGGTAATATTTCTCAAGTGATTTTGGAACGATGCGTGCAAGAGTCGGCTCGATGAGAACGCGCTTCCCCGAGATATTCGCTACGATCCACGCATGATCCCCAGCACCTTTTTCGTACTCAAATCCCCCGGCAGAGATATTGTGCGGCTGACTCCGCTCTCCTGCGACGATCACTGTATCGACACCGTGCCCTTCGAGATACCACTCTATAAAAGCAGACATCTCTGAGCAATCGAAATAATCTTCCTGATACAGGTCCGTAAATAGCGGCAGGATATGTGTCAGTTCGGATCTATTAGTGACATTGTGTCCAGTGTCCCGGTAATACGGATCAGGGATACCATGGACTGGGTCGAATATGCCATGAAACATAAATAGCAGCAATAACGCGACGATAGGGGCAATTGTTAGGGTAATCATCCATTTTTTCAAGTTGCGTTCCACCCATATCAGGTCAGGGGATCTATAATCCCTGACAGATCCACTCGGAGCGTGTAGATAGCGTTTACAACCCACCCCCAGAAGATGTTATAGACACCGAGCATCATCCCAAGCCCAACCAGAATCAGCACGCCCCCCGCGATTCTTCTGATTGCCATACTGTGCCGCGATAGTCCTCTCACATGTCCAGTCAGTGTGCTGGTTGCATACGCGATTCCAAGCATCGGAATTGCGAGCCCGAGTGAATAGACGAACAACAGAGTCCCGCCGTACAGAACGTCGCCTTCGGGTATGACTGTTACCAAGATGCTGCCGATCAGCGGTCCGAGACACGGCATCCAGACGATTCCAAGCGATAGCCCGAGCAGCAGACCACCCATAATACCTTCTCCCTGTGTAGTCTGCGGCGCAAGTTGTGGCGCAAGTGCGCTTAACCTGTCGAAGACTGGCAGATCGAAGAGCATGACAATCCCAAGCGCGATGATCATGATCTCGGCGATCGCCTCCATATACCCGCGATACGCATAGACGACAGAGCCAAATGCCGCAAATATCACGCCCATTGCTGTGAAGGAGATGCAGAGTCCGATTACAATCGCCAGAGGGCGTAGTTTACCTCGTTCGGAGGAGTACGCCATGATCGCTGGCAGCAGCGGGAGAACGCACGGTGATAGTACGCTTAAGACTCCTGCCCCGAATGCGGCGATAAGCGAAGGAATCTGGGGGTCTGTCATGAGCTATACTTCTGCGCGCCAGAGTGTTAATACTTGGGGTGAAAGACCGACCCCCGAATACTACCAGGCGGAGCTTATAGAAGAGCAAAACTTCATGCGCACAACAGAGATATGCTAAAATGGAGTAGCAACAAGGATAATACAAACGAGGTAACAGCATGGAACTTATAGATGTCAGAGAAAAAATTAAAACAATTATAAGGAGATACTGAAATTGGTCGCAGACCGCACCGAACTTGCAGGCATGGTTCCGGGTTACACTAAATATTTGAGATGTTTCTGGCGCGGGACGAATAATAAAACGCTCTTTGTTAGGCCGGAGATAAAGGAGACAATGCAATGAGTAACACCAATCCTATTTACCTGCTTTTCGGGGGCATGGAGAAACTGGGTCCTGGGAGTGATTTTGATACACTAAAGGTTCTCGATATGCTACCACAGCCATCTCATGAATTGATTGTGGACGCAGGGTGTGGCGCGGGACGACAAACCTTGGCGCTGGCAAACCAGCTCCAAATGATAGTGCATGCAGTTGATTCCTACCAACCGTTCTTGACCAGCCTCGTTCAACGCGCCAAGGAGGCGGGAATTGAGCACCTTGTTCAAACACACTGTATGGACATGGCAGACATTCCAAACACGTTTCAGCAAATTGACCTGCTATGGTCTGAGGCGGCAGCTTACAATATTGGATTTCCCAATGCGCTCGAGACATGGCACTCCGCTGTGAAACCTGGCGGTTTCGCAGTTGTTAGTGAGCTTACGTGGTTGCGATCCGACGTCCCTGCTGATGTGCGCCAGTTCTGGAACGCTGCCTATCCTGATATGCGCAGTGTCGATGAAAATATGGCTGTAGCGGAGGATGCTGGCTACAGCGTCCTCGCTACGCACACCCTACCGAGAGAGACGTGGGTCGGGGGGTTTTACGACATACTGGAACCCCGAGCCCAAGGCCTTCTTGACCATCCGGACAAAGATGTCAGAGCCTTTGCAGCCGAGACCATAGAAGAGATCCGAGTCTTTGGCTGCTCAGAAGACAGCTATGGGTATGCATTCTATGTAATGGAGAGGATATAACAAAATGCATCGCCACATATTTTGGAAAGCCGCGCTTCGCACGTCTTTCCAAAGACGGCCATGCACAACGTTAGGTGTCCAAGGTACCCATGAAAAACATTTCATCTAATATAGAAAAACCGGGTTTTTACAAATAGTTCCAGAATACTGTTGATCCTGGTAATTTGGAGGGACTGGAGATAACCCCAAAAGAGCCGGATTTAATGGATAAACTTAACAAAGGTCTTCGCATATTAAACATAATGAATATCCGCGATCCCGATGGACACTCTATAAAATTTGGAGTGTAGATATTTTGTCTTAATTAGGTTAGTAGTGGAATCTGGATACCCGAAGATCATGTACTACCCGTGGTGAAAGACCGACACCCGAATCCTTGTGTCTTGACGTGGCTTGTGGAAGAGCGAAACTTCATGCATGCGGCAGAGATATACTAAAATAGAGTATCAACAAGGATAATACAAACGAGGTGACAGCATGGAACTGTTAGATGTCAGAGAAAAAATTGAAACAATTGATAAGGAGATATTGAAATTGGTCGCAGACCGCACCGAACTTGCAGGAACGGTTCTGGAGCTGAAAAAGGCAGAGGGAAAGAGTATCGAGGATGGGGGTCAGGAACAGGTTGTTTTGAATCGAGCTGTCGATTACGCAACCGAACTGAGTCTCGATATCGGTTCGATCAAGCAGATCTATGAGATTTTGATCCGGATGAACATCGAACGCCAGCATGAACTCAGTGGCGAAGGAAACTTGCCATAATGCAAAAGATTGCGATAATTCTGGGATCCGAATCTGATATAGATATCGCTGATCAGGTAACCGGGGTTCTGGACGGGGGTGGTTACGACTATGATCTTCAAGTCATCTCTGCACACAGAAATCCTGAAAAACTGGACAATTATATCGAGGGGAGTGATGCGCTGGTATTTATTGCGATTGCAGGATTGTCGGCGGCGCTGCCCGGTGTTGTTGCTGCAAGGACGGATAAGCCGGTTATCGGGGTTCCGGTCAGCAAGAAGCTCGGTGGACTTGATGCGCTGCTCTCGATTGCACAGATGCCGCCGGGCGTTCCGGTAGCCTGCGTCGGAATCGATAGCGGCAGGAATGCTGCGCATCTCGCGATACGGATGCTGCTGATGCGTGACAATCCTTAAGACTACAGAAATCAATAAGTGTTTGCAATCTAATAACTTTAATTAGAGGTACAATATATGGGCGTAAAGAAAAAAATGGTCGAACGTGTTCGGGAGCTGATGAGTCAGCCCGAAAATATCAGAAACATCGGTATAGTTGCGCATATCGATCACGGAAAAACCACACTCACGGATAATCTGCTTGCGGGCGCTGGCATGATCTCGAAGGAACTTGCAGGCACGCAGCTTTTCATGGATTCGGATGAGGAAGAGCAGGAACGAGGCATCACCATCGATGCTGCAAACGTCTCGATGGTGCACGAGTTCGAGGGCGAAGAATACCTGATCAACCTCATAGACACTCCCGGTCACGTGGACTTTGGGGGCGACGTTACACGAGCGATGCGCGCTGTTGATGGCGCGGTCGTCGTGGTCGATGCTGTCGAGGGCGCGATGCCGCAGACGGAGACTGTGCTTCGGCAGGCACTCAGAGAGAATGTCACACCGGTTCTCTTCGTGAACAAGGTTGATCGGCTGATCAACGAACTTCAGGTCGATCCTGAGACGATGCAGATCAAACTCGGAAAAGTGATCGATAATGTGAATAAACTCATCAAAGGGATGAGCGAGGAGAAATACAAGGAGTGGCGGCTCGATGCATCAAACGGAACCGTGGCATTCGGGTCAGCATTATACAACTGGGCGATAAGCGTTACATACATGCAGAAGAGCAATATAGGTTTCGCAGATGTATATAATTATTGTAAAGATAATGAGATGAAAAAGCTTGCAGAGAAGTGCCCGCTCCATGAAGTATTAAACGACATGATCATCAAGCATCTGCCAGACCCGCTCATATCCCAGAAGCGACGGGTTCCTGTGATCTGGCATGGCGATGCGGATTCCGAGATCGGAAAGCAGATGGCTTCGTGCGATCCGAATGGCGAAACTACGCTCATGGTCACGAAGATCACGAGAGATCCCCATGCAGGCGAGATTGCGACAGGCAGGCTCTTTAGTGGAACGCTCGTCCGCGGTCAGGAACTACATATAACAGGCACATCAGCCACCGACCGGATCCAGCAGGTCGGGGTCTTTATGGGACCGGAGCGGGTTGAGGTCGAGAAGATCCCGGCAGGGAATATTGCAGCGGTGACGGGGCTTAAGAATGCGATTGTTGGGAGCACTGCAACGACGCTTCGGGATATGTATCCGTTCGAGATGATTACACACGCAAGCGAGCCAGTGGTCACGGTTGCAGTCGAGGCAAAGCACATGCGAGACCTCCCGAAACTTGTCGAGGTTTTAAGGCAGGTCTCAAAGGAGGATCCAACGCTGCAGGTCAAGATCGACGAGGAGACCGGCGAACACCTGCTCGCAGGGATGGGCGAACTGCATCTCGAAGTCATAGCCCACCGGATAGAGAGGGATAAGGGCGTCGAGATCACCACGTCCGAGCCGATCGTGGCATACCGCGAGACAATTACGGGCAGTGTAGGACCAGTCGAAGGTAAGTCACCGAATCGGCATAACAGGTTCTACATCAAGGTTTCGCCTCTCGAACCAGAGGTCGTCGATCTGATCAAATCAGGTGAGATCAGCATGAGGATGGACAAGATCGAGCGGCGGGATAAGCTGATGGAGATTGGCATGGACAAGGATGAGGCAAAGAGCTTCTCCGCGATATCGGAATCAAACGTCCTTCTCGATATGACTAAGGGTGTCCAGAATCTCCGCGAGACGATGGAACTGATCATCGAGGGGTTCGAGGAGGCGACAACTGCCGGACCGATGTCGAGAGAGCCATGTCAGGGCATCAAGTTAAGGCTGGTCGATGTCAAGCTCCACGAGGATGCTGTGCACCGCGGTCCCGCGCAGGTGATACCAGCAGTCAGGCAGGCAATTCAGGCAGGAATCCTGATGGCAGGCGTGACGCTGCTCGAACCGTTCCAGAAGGTCTTTATCCAGGTGCCGCAGGACCACATGGGCGGCGCGATATCAGAGATCCAGGGACGGAGAGGAGCGATACTGGACATGACGCAGGAAGGCGATGTCACAGATATCGAAGCGAAGACGCCGGTCGCAGAGTTGTTCGGGTTTGCAGGCGATATCAGGTCGGCAACCGAAGGCAGAGCACTCTGGAGTACCGAGTTTGCAGGCTTTGAGCCACTTCCAAAGAACCTGCTTCCTGATATCGTTTCGCAGATCAGGACTCGGAAGGGCTTGAAGCCAGGGATTCCAAAGGCAAGTGACTTTGTGAGCGAGTAGGGGCGAGAGATAGTATTATACGCGTGGATACGCCGGGTGTCTGAATCGGTTAAGACCGAGGAAGGCATCCGGTGGTGTCCTGGCTGTGGGGTTGATGCGGGATATGTCTGATAGATCGGATCAGTTTTTAAGATAGCGTCTCGGCCACCACTTAATTTGAAGCAGTTACCAATTTATCACCGCGGAGAACGCAAAGTTTCGAGACTGCGTAAGTCCTCTGCGTGGCTTTGCGCACTCTGCAGGA
>QMVM01000342.1 GCA_003661105.1 Methanosarcinales archaeon
AAAATTGCACGGGCAATCCGGAAGATCATCAAGGATCCGCTATTTCTGATCCAGTTACTCATCTTATTACTCCTTATTCTCGCGATAGCGTCTCCTTACAACGAAGAGCGCACCGAGATCAAGGGCGGGCACACCATAATTGTCCTGGACGGATCTGCAAGCATGCAGGCAGGCGATCGGTTCGTTAAAGCCATGGAACATGCAGATGAGCATCTCACCGCGCGAAACAGTATCATCCTCGCAGAAAACATCCCTGTGCTAGTCCTGTATGGCGGCGACCTTGATTCCGCAAAGGATGTGCTGGAAGACATCCCGATGACTGCGACGACTGCTGATCTCTATCAGGCGATCCTGCTCGGCAGCGCGATGCTAACCGACGGCAATGGCAGGATCGTTGTAATCTCTGATTTCGCAAACTGGGAGGGCGAGGATCCGAATGTCGCAAAGAAACTTGCAGAAGCGGACGGAATCGATATCTCGTTCGTGAGCGTCTCTGGCGGGAGAAACGATATCGCGATAACCGGTGGATGGCTGTCAGATGGCATGGAGACCGGGGCGGGCCAGGGCAAGTACACCTGCATCATCAAAAATTACATGGATTCTCCAGTGGATGCGAAGATCGATGTCCTGTACGGCGACGACCGGTCTACACACAGTCTTGCACTGGGCGCGCGTGACAGCGAGTACTTCGCACTAAACGAGATCGGCACTGGGGTAACCGAGATTGTAGTGCATCCGGACGATGACATGATGGTTGATAACCATGCATACATCGTGATCCCGGCATCAGAGACTCATGCCGTACTCTACATTTCTGACTACAATGATGCACCGTCAGCGACCGTGATGAAACTGCTGCCGTCTGTCGATGCCACATTCATGACGCCGGAAGAGGCGCGCAGCACCAACGTGCACGATTACGATGCGGTGGTGGTCGGGCTTTGCAACGGGAGTTTGAAATCCTCGCTATGCGACAATCTTGCCGATTACGCAAGCTCCGGTGGCAAGGTCGTCGTGATGGCGCAGGAGGGGTTGCCGCTCTTAGATACCGGACGTCTGCTACCGGTATCATTCTTTGAGAAGGCAAACGAGACTGCGATTAAGGAAGTGAGGGAGAGCGTGATGCTACGTGATATCAATGTTGAGGATATCGCTATCGGGTATTATCTCAAGGGGGAAAAGAAGAGCGGCTCTGTTGCATGGATTCTGGCAGAAGACGGCACACCGATCATCTCCTACTGGGGAGTCGGTCTTGGAAAAGTCGTTTATCTGGGAATTCCGGACATAACAGGTGACTATGCATGGAGCGATTTCCACACGATGCCTGAATATCCGATATTCTGGCTGAATCTGATCGATTATCTCTGCGGAACCGGTGGAGTCGAGGACTGCAACAAGCAGACTGGATCTGCCATGCAGTTTGATTCGAAGGTAAGAGCAAAGACACCCGACAAACGGGTGATTAAGACGGATAACCTTCTGCTCGACCAGACCGGCGTATATGAGATTCCGGGCAAGCTTGTTTCTGCAAACCTGTATGATGCAGCAGAGTCAAACCTCGAGGGTTCCGGCATCACTACTGCGGAGACCACCGGGGTGAGTACGGGAAAGACGGTTCGAACCACCACAAAGAAGGAGTTTGACTGGATTTTGTTGATACTTGCGCTTGTATTGATATGTGCCGAATTATATTATATTCGAAGCAGGGGTGAGTTGTAAATGGTGGTTGATGTCACGGATATGCTCTTCGTTAACACACAAGTCCTGTACGCGATCATTCCGGTCATTGTTATCGGGATTTATTGTTTTATGAAGGGCCGAAAGAAGCTACTTGTCCTGAGCCGGATGATCGTTGCGGCTCTAATCATAATCGCGCTTGCATCCCCCTACACCATCACCACCCACACGATATCCGACCCGAATCCTTCGATAACAGTCATCAACGACCAGTCCTCAAGCATGGATATATTCAACAAATCCACTGCTGACACGGTCTGCGACGCCATACATGAGCGCAATCCAAGCTCGCAGATCCGTTCGTTTTCAGGGGATCAATCGCCGATCGGGGATAAAATCCTGCAGTATTCCAGAGGGAACGATCACATCGTGCTGGTCAGTGATGTAAACAGCAACTACGGGCGTGAACTTGTGGATGCGATATCGGTTGCGTCCAGATCAAACACCACAGCTTATGTTGTAGCGCAGACTCCAACCCGAAATGATGCGAGCATCGAGATCATCGGGAGCAAGACCGTGATCATCGGCAACAAGAACATCTTCGGAATCGTGGTACGGCAAGCAGGAACGCATCTTTTGTACGATCTCGTGGTCAAGGTGGACGATGAGGTCGTCTATCAGAGCGAGATCGACCAGAGTGAGCGGATCAAGGTAAGGAAGATCCCGCACACGTTCGACACGCTTGGCAGCCATGTGGCGTCCGCGGAGATCATGCCGAAAGGGGGAGGCAGCGACTACCGCTCAGCGAACAATGTCTTTAAGAAGGCGGTGTATGTCGTGCCGAAGCCGAAAGTCCTGCTGATCACGGATGAAGAGTCGAATCTTCGGGACATCGTGTGTGATCAGTACGAT
>QMVM01000343.1 GCA_003661105.1 Methanosarcinales archaeon
ATTCCTGTTGTTTTGTTGGTCTGGCTAATCTCAAACATCATCCTGAGACAAAGATGGCAGATCCGGATATACTGGATGGTTGCCGTTTTGCTATGTTTATGGGCGCCGATAATGCAGGTATAAGTAATGTTTCAGATGGGCATTATTTCAAATGCATTTGTTGCGGGCATATTGCTTCTTATTTATATTTACTGCTAATATAATTCCCATGCATCTTTTCAGAAAATATGGATTGATTGCGCCCATTGCGTTCCGTCTTACGGATTATATGGTGTGGCATATTGTATTTCCTTTGATTTATTTTTGATGAATGGAAAAGGTGGTGAAATGTAAACGGCATCTGCACTTATGTTTTACCGGAGTACTGCAGGGCTGTGTGTATTGGTTTTTTCATCCCGGTGCCGCGCAAGACGTACCCCAAGTGATCGATAGTATTAAATCCTCACGTATCAAGAGTACCAGAATACCACGAAAGCGCTGATGGTCTAATGGCTATGACTGGGGCCTTCCAAGCCCCAAGTCCGGGTTCGATTCCCGGTCGGCGCATACGATAATGTTTTTCACTTTTTTTTATATCTGATCTGCCTTGATAATATAGTAAACAATAATGGCCAATAGAGTGATAACGAACAACGGAATGCCGATCAAAAGACCTGTAATGTAACCATTTACACCGCCCCATATACCCAAAGCCACATTAATTGTGGTACATGCGATGTACGCAAAAAACAGATTGATGCCAATACTGAGTGTGAAAAGAAGATCACATGTCAGACTATATAGCTCTTCTTTTCCCTCAGGGGGTAGCAGTTCCGGATCAACAGAGAAATTACAGATTTGGGGATAGCGTTTAACCAGAAGAGATGCTGTGAACAGAAATAAAAACACCCCTGTCTGAATTAGGGGTACCTCGAATATCGTGCTTTTGTTTCCCCATTCATCAGGCAGTCCATGAAAACTGAAATGTGTGGGAATCTTTTCAGGCAACATTGGATAATAATAAAAGACAATAGCCCAACATGCGACCACCAAAAGCAGATTTACAAACGCCAGCCGGATATATCTCCTGACCATGTTACCACATTCCAGTTCTATTTAGAAGTGCAAACACTTCTTTAATGATTTGACACTATATATATCTTATCTCTTTCACCATTCGCTCTGCAAGTATGCGGCAGCAGCACAATAGCCCCCATATACACCCCAAAGATATATGCGCATCAGCAAAGAAGAGATAGACTATGCATTGTGATTTTTACGATATCCGAATCCTGTCCGGGTATTCCACCAGCATCGTGCTCGATAACGGAAAGATCGAGGAGATAACAAACAATTTCACGAGAAGCGCGGGCATCCGTGCGCTCTTGGAGGGTTCATGGGGTTTTGTTACGACGGATGATCTGGCAAACCTTGATCAGGCACTCCGGTCGGCAGAGGAACTTGCTGCAAGCATCAACAGGACAGTTCCGAGAGAGGCGGTGCATCTGGCTCCGATCGGAGAAACAGCGGAACCGGCAGAGCTATCCGTAAAAGAAGATCCAAGAAATGTTCCGATCGAGGAAAAGATCGAACTGATCAGGGATATTGAGCGGCACGCAGGTACAGATGGTGTCACCAGCACAACTGCCGTCTACTCCGAATCATGCACCAAAGTCCGGTACCAGAGTTCGGAAGGGCTCGATATCGAACACGAGATGTTTCGTACCGGTTTTGGCATCACTGCGGTTGCATCCGATGGCGCGACATACCAGTCCGGAAGGAAGAGCAGATTCGGTGTCTGTGGTTATGAGTTGTTCAAAAAACACGACGCTCTCGCTCTTGCAGAGAAGGCGGGGAGAACCGCGGCAGAACTGCTACATGCACGCCAGCCAGAGGGCGGGATCATGTCATGTGTGCTCGATCCCGAACTTGCAGGCGTCTTCATCCACGAGGCGGTCGGACATGCCGCGGAGGCGGATCTGGTTCTTGAGAACTCCTCGATCCTTGCCGGTAAAATAGGGGAGCAGATCGCATCGCAACACGTCACGGTCTACGATGACCCGACGATGCACGAGTACGGACACTATCCGTTCGATGCGGAGGGCGTGCCTGCGAAACGGACCACGCTGATCGATAGTGGCGTGCTCACCTCGTATCTGCACTCGCGAGAGACCGCAGGCAGGCTTGGTGGCAGCAGTGGTGGTGACAACGGTGATAATGTTGGTGGTAGTGGTAGTAGTGGCGGAAACGCGCGTGCGCAAGGGTGCGCCATTCCGATACCAAGAATGAGCAACACGTTCATCGCAAACCGCGATATGGGTTTTGAGGAGATAATCGAGGAACTAAGGGACGGAGTTTACCTCAAAGGATCACGCGGCGGGCAGGTCAATACGGGCGAGGGAATCTTCCAGTTCAATGCCGAACTCGGGTACGTGGTGCGAGGTGGCGAGATCTGCGAGATGCTGCGGGATGTCTCGCTATCCGGGAAGACGCTTGAGATCCTGAAGAACATAACAGCGGTTGGAGATGATCTTGCGTTTCATTCGGGCAGGTGCGGGAAGAGCGGGCAGGCAGTGCCTGTGAGCGATGGCTCGCCACACATTCTTGTAA
>QMVM01000344.1 GCA_003661105.1 Methanosarcinales archaeon
CTCTTTTTTTCGGGCAAGGTCGTGGAGGTCTGATGGCCTTTGCATCCGAACTCCAGTCCTTGCGCGATTTGCCTCTGGACTTTTCCATTCGTCCGTCCGCTCTTGTCCAGTACCTGCGTCATGGTTTCATCCGATCCCCTGACACAATATTCCAGGGAATCCGGGAGCTACGACCGGCCCATTTCCTGCAGTACAGCCAGAGCGAACTTGAAATCCGGCCATACTGGAGCCCTCCACTGCCCGACTCCGGGTGGGAACGCAGACCTGAGTCCGAGCTTGCTGAAGAACTTCGCGACCTTGTTCGCTCTGCAGTACACTTTCGACTGAGAAGCGACGTCCCTCTTGGGGCCTTTCTTTCCGGCGGCCTGGATTCAAGCGTCATTGTTGCCGCTATGCTGGACCTTGGAGAAACGGACATCCATAGCTTTGCCATTGGGTTTGAAGAGGCGAGCTTTGACGAAAGTCCATACGCCAAACAGGTTGCAGACTATCTGGGCACGGTTCACCATGAAAGCCGCAAGGCCTTGCGGGCCGGGGACTTACTCTTTGATCTGGTCCGTCACTATGGTCAGCCCTATGGAGACTCTTCAGCCATACCGACATGGCATCTCTGTCAGGAGACCCGCCGTCATGTTACCGTGGCCCTTTCAGGTGATGGTGGGGACGAGCTGTTCTGCGGCTATCGCAGATATGTGGCTCGCCGTCTGCTGGCGTGGTATCAGAAGCTTCCGCAACCGGTACGCAAGAAGTGCCTGGCAGCCGTCATAAAGCGCCTGCCGGAGGGCACTGCATATTACGACCACAGTCTCATCAAAAAATTGCGTCTTTTTGTGGACTTGGACCAGCGGGTGACTGAAGATCCGAACGATATCTACCCCGCCTATTTCAAGACAGAGGATCTCGCCATTCTACTTGATACGGAGCAGAATTCTGTTAAATATGAACACCAAAATGTTGAAATGACGGCAGATCAACAGATGAACCCGATAGAGCTTATGATGCGTTCGGATATTTTACACTACCTGCCGGACGATATACTTACCAAGGTGGACCGGGCGAGCATGGCCCATTCTCTCGAAGTTCGCTCTCCATTTATGGACTATCGAGTCGTGGAATTCGCCTGTCGCCTGCCTCTCTGTTTCAAGTTGAAGGGTTTGACCACTAAACATCTGTTACGCAAGGCCTTTGCGGAAGATCTCCCGTCAGAACCCCTCAAAAGACAGAAACACGGCTTTGCAGTGCCCATGGGGGACTGGTTCCATGGACCACTCAAGGCTGTCTATGAGGATGTCGTGTTATCAAGCTCCAATGGAGCCTTGGTTAACAGGGACGAGGCAAAACGACTCCTGAAAGACCACCAATACGGACGCACGGATCACGGGCACCGCCTTTGGCTTCTGCTCTTTTTGCACGCATGGTATAAGTGGTGGCAGGGTATTTGATGAGGAAAGAACAGCTCATTTTCCTTATCCCATCTCTGGCAGGTGGCGGGGCCGAGCGAGTGGCTTCCACCTTGCTCCCGTACCTGGCCCGGCGCTTTGACCTGACTCTGGCGTTGCTGGAGGATCGCCGGTCATATCCAGTACCAACAGAGGTGCCGGTGGTGGCGTTTTCCAAATCGCTTAACAGCCACACAGCCCATGTCATCCGCATCCCCTATCATATCCTGGCTTTGGCACGACTAATCCGCAAACATAAGGCAAGTGTAGTTCTAAGTTTCCTCGAGCAGGCAAATATCATTAATATCCTGGCTTCAAATATTGCAGGCCACAGGGCCGTTATCTCCCAGCGTATAAATCCCAGGCAACAGTATGAGAGCAAAGGCCTATTGGGCAAGGTGATTTCACAAACATCAGGCCAGCTCTATCCTAAGGCTGCTCGGATAATTGCCGTGTCTAACGGAATCAAGGAAATCATTGTATCGGATTACAAGCTGGATGCTCGACTAATAGCAGTGATTCCAAATCCCGTGGACATAGCATCTGTGGCCGAACTATCTAAAAAAGAACCGTCTATGGCCCTGCCTAATGACTACCTGCTCCATGTCGGGCGGCTTAATGTGAAAGCAAAGGCCCATGATATCCTGCTCAATGCCTTTAAGAAATTATATTCCTTTCACCCGGATCTGAAGTTGGTCCTTGTGGGCGACGGACCTGACAAGGAACAAATCAAAGCCATGATCAAGAACCTGGATCTTGCCGATTCTGTTATTTTGGCCGGCTGGCAGGATAACGTTTACCCATTCATGGCCAGAGCCAAGGCCCTTGTCCTGTGCTCTCGATACGAGGGTTGGCCTAATGTCTTGGTGGAAGCGATGGCATGTGGTTGCCCTGTAATAGCCACTGACTGTCAAACAGGACCGCGTGAAATTCTAGGCGATAATAAATATGGTATCCTGGTGCCGGTGGACGCCCCGGAGGCCCTGGCCCATTCTGTGGGAAAGTTGCTGACTGATGAGTCCCGCAGAGCGTACTTTCAAGAACAGGCCAGAAAACGGGCACAGGACTTTGACCTTGAACAGATAGGTTTAAAGTACGTTCGTCTTTTGCAAAGCATAGCA
>QMVM01000075.1 GCA_003661105.1 Methanosarcinales archaeon
ATTCCTCTCTATCGTTGCATTTCCTGTGGCAGCAGTTTTGTACTCATCATATATCAGACCGCCTCCACAGTTCTCAAGGATGCCGTCTCTGAGCGTGAGTGACTTTCCGTATGAGAAGTGAATCGCATCCTTTCCACAGTCCCTGATCGTGGCGTTGTTGAGGGAAAAGTCCGATCCACTTGCACGTATTCCATAACCACTGGCATTGTTGATTGTAAACCCACTAATGATGACATCAGCACTACTTACATAAACACAGTCACCACTCCCACCACCATCGATAATTGTAGTCCCTCTATCTTCACCTCTAATCGTCAAATCTTTGTTGTTTATCCATACATTCTCGGCGTAAATCCCGTTGTACACGAGGATCGTATAGCCAGCGCTCGCGTTATCGACCGCATCCTGAATCTCCGTGTAATCACAGCCGGGCGAACCGACTGTGAGCGTATACGCGCTCGCTGCGCCACAAGATAGTACCACTATCACGAGCGTAAGAACGGTAACACCGCGCAAGCCTTTACTCATAATTGACCACTCTGGAGTTCTCCTGAATCTGGATTCCTCACTCCCGCGCCACAAGCTCCTCGATAACCTCTTCTGGCAACTGCCGCACAATATCGATCTTCTTCACACAACTCGTCCTGATGCCGTGCTCCTTTGCAATCTGGCGCAGATCCTTAAGCGTCGCCTTCTTCGCAACTTCCTCGAGATCCCTAAACTATTCACCTCACTTCTCGGAAAGTTCCTTAACAGTCTTTTCGAGTTCTGCGATCTTATCCTCCATACGTGCGACATCGTCCGTCGTTGCGATCTTTGACCGATCGATCGAGTTCTGCACACTATTTGAGATCGTATCTCTGAGTTCCTGCATCTGCTTCTTCTTCTCGGCCAGGAGTTCCTGGACAAGGGATTTTCCCTCTTCTCGATTCACATCTCCTTTCTCGATGAGTTCGTCCACGGTCTGCCTGATCTTCTCCTCGGTGATGGCGAGCACGCCGATCCCGATGAGTCCCAACTTTTTGATTGTTTCGCTCATGATAAGAACCTCCAACTGACACAACACATTTATCCGATATATACCTTCTGATACTAGATACCATGAAGAAAGCAGCAGTCATTCGAGGTGACGGCACAGGACTGGAACTTGTGGACTCCATGATGCGGGTTATTGGTGCGATGAGTCCTGACATCGAGTTTGTACCGTGCGTGGCCGGAGGGGAATGGTGGAAGGAAAACGGCGGAGACTCCTTGATCCCGGATGAGGCGTGGGACCTACTACATGAGACCGATGCATATTTCAAGGGACCAACCACGACGCCCGGAGCCGTTGGCATGGCCGATGGTGCGGACGCAATCATCCGTGTGACCGAGCAGACGATTGCAGAAGGCATAACCACGTACGATCTCGGCGGAAGTGCGAGCAGGAGCGATATGACAGACGCGATCACCGGGCATCTGGAGTGAACTGACCCGATCATGAGATCTTACGGACCATCGGACATGTATCATGGCGTCACAGGTCATGAGTTGAGGATGTGAGGCATGTATCGGAAGAATCGGAAAATGCTTGCTTGAAATAGGAAGGTGCGGACATGTATAGCTGGGATGCGAAAGACTACCACAATAGTTCGGCTGAGCAACAGAAGTGGGCGCGGGAGCTCATATCGAAACTCGCCCTATTGGGGGGCGAGCGAGTTCTGGATATCGGGTGTGGTGATGGCAAGGTCACTGCTGAAGTCGCGCAACGTCTGCCAGACGGCTCAGTGCTGGGCATTGACAGATCCGAAGAGATGATCCGCTTCGCCAGGAGAAACTTCCCCGCGAAGAGATTTTCGAATCTTGCATTCGAGGTAATGGACGCGGAAAATATGAGTTTCGATGGTGAATTTGATGTTGTTTTCTCAAACGCTACTCTTCACTGGGTTATCGAGCATTTGCCTGTTCTCAAAGGTATCAAAAAGAGTTTGAAACCATCCGGAAAAGTTTAGATTCAGATGGGTGGAAGAGGGAATGCTGCTGAAGTTCTTGAGGTTCTGGAGAAGGTTCTTGAAAACGAAAGATGGAACAGATACTTTACCGATTCCCCTACTCCTTATGGCTTTTACGGACCTGAAGAGTACAGAATATGGCTGGAAAAGGTCGGCATTGCAGCCATGCGTGTTGAGTTGATCCCAAAAGATATGACCCATGGAGGAATGGAAGGATTAGCGGCATGGATTCGCACGACATGGCTCCCATATACTCAGAAAGTACCCGAAGAGCTGCGCGGAGAATTTATTGGAGAGATAGTGGACCGATACATCGAAAAGCACCCTCCGGACGACCGGGGCACCATCCGTATTCAGATGATGAGGCTGGAGGTGGAAGCCACCACCATCCCGTAGCCTCACGCATAAAACCAACCGCAACCAGATCAAAATACGCACCATAACTATGACTCAACTCCCCGAACCCATAGCCGCGTTTGCGCCGGCGCACATCACAGGATTCTTCGTGATCTGCCCGCATGAAAACCCCGCGCTGGCAGGATCGCTCGGCTGCGGGATAACACTGGAAGCAGGCGTCACCACCCGCGTCGATGTCAGCGGTTCTGATGGTTCGGACGGTTCGCCATGCCCGACGATCGGATCGGTCGTCTCAAGACTGACCCGGCGCCGGTGTTCGGTTCGCATCACGTCTGACATCCCGATCGGCGCCGGGTTTGGGGCAAGCGGTGCAGGTGCGCTCGGCGTTGCACTCGCACTCAATCACGCGCTATCGCTCGATCTGACTGCAAACCAGCTGACCGAGATCGCACACATCGCAGAGGTCGAGAACCGGACCGGACTCGGGGATGTTGTGGCGCAGTCGCTCGGGGGCGTGGTCATCAGGCGCACGCCCGGAGCTTCTGCACGACTTGACAGGATAGACACGGATGCAAAGGACGTCTTCTGGGTAGTCTTTGATAAAATGCCAACAAAAGAGATATTAAACGACGTGAGTGCCGTAGATCGGATCAACCCTGCCGGGATGGAGTCGCTGCGCGAACTCTTGAAGATGCCGACGGTTGAGAACTTCATGATCCAGTCGAGGCGGTTCGCAGCCGGAACCGGACTGATGAGCGATGCAGTCTCTGATGCCGCGGACGCGGTCGAGGCAGCAGGCGGCATGGCATCACAGGCGATGCTTGGCGATTCCGTCTTTGCAGTCGATGTGACCGGTGGTGCCGGAGATGCGATCGAGTCCGCGCTTTCTGAGTTTGGGCGTGTTGGCAGGAGCAGGATCGATTTCAGAGGAACAAGGTTGATCTGAGCGGAGTGGA
Organism: Methanosarcinales archaeon; assembly: GCA_003661105.1. GTDB lineage: Archaea > Halobacteriota > Methanosarcinia > Methanosarcinales > Methanogasteraceae > Methanogaster_A. The sequence goes on from QMVM01000075.1 coordinate 3,305, forward strand.
TGAAAACGGCACCCTATTATCTCAACAACTTAATTTTTAGGTAATGTTATAATCCAGCCTCCGCCGTGTCACGCTTGGACTGGAAGTCACCAAACCCCGGACTTAAGTACGGAGCCTGTATATAACGATTCATCGTTCGCGCATACAATTTTTGCGTTCCGATATTCACCTTTTCACATGTCGTATAGACAACCTCTGTGCCGCGGAGTTTGTCTCCAACCGGAATATTCCCATGATACTTCGGTATCATCACTACATGATCAGTTAAAAACATTATCGCGCATAAATCATGGCGGAGTTCCCCGCGTTTCATGCAGTAGGGGCAAGAACCAATCTTATATAAGTAGGCAAACAAGCGGATTCATAGAAGGGTTGAATAACAAGATTAAGGTGATTAAACGTCGTTGTTATGGAATTTTTAATGTTAAACATCTATTTCAGAGCATATATCTTGATATGGAAGGTTACTCCTTATTTACTTGATTTATCATGGAGATCGATTTCACGAGAATTGCCAAAGATCCAATAGTTTTCCGATTCTGCTCAGAACGCAAGCCCCAGATAGTGGAGTACGATTACGAGAAGCGCGCCGACCGTTCCGCCGATAGCGCATATCGCGATAACAACCCAGGTGTATGCGATCTTGAGATCAAGCGCAAAATTTGCCAGAACCAGTATGATAAGACCCACGACGGCGTTTATCACCATGTTCTTGGCTGTTTTTAATACCTTGTATAGAATAACCGCTGCGACTATTGCCAGCACGAGAATTGTTAATTCAAGAACCCCTGTCATGTTTACCAGATACTATATTGGGCACGGCAGTATTTAATCGTTTCTGTAGCCAGTACTCCGGCAAATTCGTAGAGAATCTGTTCGAGTTCGTCCGGACTCTCATATTCCCTGACCCGTCCTTGCATGTTCGGATTTCCAAGCACCATCGCAGAGACGTTCGCCCCGGCGCTGTGTATGCAAAGGACCGGCATCCCAAGCCCGAGCGCCCTGCAGACCTCGTATCCGACACCGATTGACAGGACAGTGACCTCTGCAACCATGCAGTCACTCTCTTCGAGAAGCCCGATATCACGCAGGTATAGCTCCTGCTCGCTCATCTCTGCCTCTTATTCATCTGAATCCTGGTCAACCACGTGCCAGTTCACGACATCGCACCTCACGCTCTCCGGAAAATCGTAGACATGCCGGTACACCGGTAGCATCTGCCGTCCGCCGCGTATCGATCCTGCTAAAAAACAACCTCATAAAACGCCTCGCCTGTAATGTCCTGTTGTATATTCCCCTGTTATGCCTTTGCACGTGCTTTGAATCTGGCCATCTCGCGCAGAGCCCCCATCGAGCGCATCCCGGTACAACCGCGTGATCGCCCTGGCACGCCCGGACTCAAAACACCTCGCATCGATCCTGATGCTCGAAACACCGGCTCTTACAATAGCAGGGACGTGATCAAGCATGCACAGTTCGCTCGAATTCAAAAGATGCATCCTGCAGTCCGTATCCATCATTAGCGGGAACGCATATCCTTTCTCATCCACCAGTTCAAACCCGCCAGCCTCGCACGGCGCAGTACAGGAACCGCTGCCACCAAGCACCCCGCCAACCACGCAGTGCTCTGATTCCATGAGCGTGAGCCTCCCGTGCACGATGCATTCGACCGCACCGTACTTTGCGATCTCGCGAATCTCTGCAAGCGTAAGTTCGGGCGATAGCGTGATCATCTCTGCACCATGTTCCGTCCAGAATTCAAGTGACATCCGGTTAAAGACATTGAGCGGGCTGTCCACGATTCTATCAAGACCCATCTCTTCCGCGAGTCTGAATGTGCCGTGATTGGACACCAGCACGCCATCTGCACCGAATCGCACGGCTCCGGACATGGCATCTGCCACACAGCGCATCTGCGAGTCATTGGCGATTTTAGGCGTGTTCAGGTAGATCCTGCGTCCGCTCTGGTGCGCATACTTAATTACAGTCTCGAGGTCAAACGCTTCTGCTTCTGCTTCTGCTTCTGCTTCTGCTTCTGCTTCCGCATTCACTCCCCTGAATCTCTCGCCACCCAGATAGATCACGTCTGCGCCGCCAGCGATTGCGCTTCTCACGCCGCCCATACCACTCACACTGACCGCGAGCGATACGGTATGCAGTGATCTTTTTGAGGCGCCTGCTGCCTGCGCCCGCGGCTCTGCGACTCGTATAGTTCCGGTGGAACCCGCTGGACGGTCATATCGATTCCGATTCCGGGCACGGGCGCCGCGCCGCCATCTGACTATCCGTGCATCAGCAAGCCGCGATACAGCACCACTCCGAACGCGGTTTAACTGGCTGACCGGGATGAATATGTCGCCCCCGCCCTCGATCCGGAGATTAATATTGGATTCGGACGCCTCAAAAACAGTGTTCCCAAGTTTTGCAAGCTGCCGTACGATCTCTTTTCCGGTCGTGGGTCTGCTGACCGCACGCTCGATTACGTACTCCGAGTGTACCTGGACCGCGTTGTTGTCATTATCCTCGATCCGCAGCCCGAGCGATGAACCGACCGCTGCTTCTGCGGTGACGGTGACAGGAATCCTCCGCAAAGGGGCAGGTGATGTAAACGATCCCTTAAGCGAATCCATAAGCGGCTTATCAAGCGTCTTATAGACGATACTTCCGGCACGCACCTGCGCGTCTGGTGAGGTTAGAGGTATATCGACAACCGTGCCGCTGCCGGCGTGATCCACCTGCCTGCCACCTGCATACATCTGGCGGACGGTCGTGCCAGAGCCACCGTTGTCCGCATCTTCGCAAGCACCCTCCGCCTCCGTCCCAGCCGCACCTGTGATCCCTACCCCGTCCCCGATACGGAGCGTGCCTGAGAGTCTTATACGCAGGCGATTCTGCTCGTATCCGATGACTGTTCCAATGGGAATTCCACGATTGTGCGGACGCCTGCGGCTCATCAGTTCGCCACGCGGGTTTCCGGTGAAGTATCCTGCCGTAAAACCTCTGTTAAAGACCTGCGCAAGAGACCGGGACTCATCACCCGTTACGAAGTAGCCGGACGGGTCTTTTACGTATCGATCGATCAAGCCGCGGTATATCCGGGTCACGCAAGCCACGTATTCTGGCCGCTTGAGGCGCCCCTCGATCTTGAACGAATCGATCCCCGCCTCGATCAGTTCCGGGAGAATCCGGCTCGTGTTCAGGTCTCTCGGACTTAACAGGTACTCGCCGTCGGTCTTCACCTCACGCCCCCCGGGCAGAGTCCGTAACCGGTACCGCTTCCGGCACGGCTGGGCGCAGACTCCCCTATTCCCACTCCGTCCGCCGATCATGCTACTCATGAGACACTGCCCGGAATACGAGATGCAGAGCGCACCGTGAACGAATATCTCGATCTCGATACCGGTATTCTGCCGCACCTGCTTGATCTCGTCAAGCGTCATCTCTCTTGCAAGCACGACCCTCTTGACACCCATATCCTGCAGAAACCCCGCGCCTTCGCTGTTGTGCACAGTCATCTGGGTACTTGCATGGATCGGGAGATCGGGCGCAAGCGACTGTGCCATCGAAAGCAGTCCAACGTCCTGTACGATCACGGCGTCCGCGCCCGATTCGTCGAGGTGGCGCAGGAGGGCTGCCGCATCGTCAGTCTCGCTATCCTTTACAAGCGTGTTCACCGCGACGTACGCCTTAACGCCCCGGAGATGCGCATAATCGATTGCGTCTGCAAGTTCGTCGGGTGTGAAGTTGGCGGCAGACGCTCTTGCGGAGAGCGTGGTTGCTCCGAGGTAGACTGCGTCGCAGCCGTTCTCAACAGCAGCGATGAGGGATTCAGTGTCACCTGCCGGGGCGAGGAGTTCTGGTTTTGTCACCATAACGCTTATCTTGGATATACATTCCCGCTTCCCAGCATCACCCAGCCCGTGCTGGTTCTGCCCATCTCAAGACAGATCGTCCACCCGACCTTGCAGATCGAACTGATCTCATCAGAGACCGTGACCGGGCCAATATCTTCTCCAGACCCCATATAGCCCCCAAGCCACAATTTACCGGGTTTAATCTTTGTCACCGTGAAATACCCATCTCTGGTCTCGGTAACATCTCCGGGCGGATGGTTTCCGATATAATTATAGATCAAATCAGATAGTTCCGTCACCACTGGCAGTTCGTCTTTGAGTTCGTCAACGACCTCCGCGGAAATCCCGTACTCTTCCTCATCCATATATCCCTTCTCCTTTGTCCATTTCACAAATTTCCGCATGACCCTGCCGACCGTCTTCATAAAATCCTTGCTGTCTGCCACCTTCCGGATCATGAAGTCATCGAGGAAATCACCAATCTCATAAGATCCGATTTTATCGGGTCCGAATATTTCGCAGAACTCATTCTCGCCCTCTATGTAGAGTTTATTAAAGAGTTCGCTCTCCTCCTTACCCAGTGACTGTTGCAGGCATAGCCGTCCAGGTAGTACTCAAAGAGCCCTATCGCATCCTCGTACCCGCCATACGTTCGTGGTTTCAGGCGGGCTTTCTGTTCCTCCAGAAACTCCTCAAGAACCCGTTTTATCGTTTTCATGTCTTATCTCTCCGGTTTTCTCATTCGTAATAATCGCGCAATTGCCGCCCGCCCGAGCAATCCTGCAGGGCGCCTACCTGCTTCGAGTGTTGGAAAGCGAGTTTCGCGGTCACAAGCTCCAGTATTGTTCTGGCTCTATATATGGGAATTGACGATCAGTTGGTCGATTGCGGATTTCATACTTCATCCTCTGGTGGGACGATTCGCTCAAGTCCGGAGATCAAAACCGGTATATCATCCTTAACCGTGTCTCAGACCTCGTTCAAATCCACCCGGTCATCAGCAGGGATATGCAGATCACGCACCCGTGCCATCGCTGACCACGGAATATCCGGATATTTTCGCTGAGACTCATCAGATAATCGCTTAACTGCCTCTCCGATCACGTCCAGACAATAGGTTACTGCGTACTGGCATTTTCGGTAGGAGAGAAAAGCAGCCTTGTCAAGCCCTGCCGTAAAATCTCTAACATCCTTAGCCGCGAGAAGAATATCGAGAAGATGTGCTATATTACGAGACATAGACTGCTCCAGTGACGAGAGGATTGACTTGCGGCGGACAATAGTTCCGGCTCTGCTCCACACCCCGCCGCGTCAGCAGGTCTACTTCACGTCCGAATATCTGCTTGAGCTCGTCCTCTATATGGGCGAGATCGAATAACGCGTGTTTTGAATCCTCCTCGAAGGTGACGAGTACGTCTATATCGCTATCGGGTCGGAAGTCGTCTGTGAGCACCGAACCGAAGAATGAGAACTCAGTGACCCCAATGACACTACCTTAAGAAAATAATCCGATAGAATCAATAAGGTAAATACAGTTGGTGCCTTATTATGCCAATATAAAGTTTCGTAAATTATTGCGAATCCACAAACGAGGTGCCAACAATGTTCAATTCCCTCCGCAAACTGATTTCCTACCAGATAATCGCACTGAGGCTATGGTTTGCCCTTCAGCGATGTCCTTTCGGCTGAAACCATCCGGAATATTATGGATGAAGAAGTA
>QMVM01000076.1 GCA_003661105.1 Methanosarcinales archaeon
ATCCTGCTTTCATGGGCAGTTAATAGAATTATTAGTTCAGGGGCATCGGGTAGACCAATCGCGGAAAGTGATATCACCAATGGTAAGGCTACTTCATCCATTCAGTTGTTATGTGAAGCAGAAGACAGAACGATAGAGTGGAAATTGTTTAAAGTTCGAAGGGGACGTGCTGCTTCGGAAGGCAAGAGCAAACTACAGGAACTGAATTACTATGCCAAAGGAATTCAAAGCAGGATATCCGAAACTTCAGGAAAAGTTAATCTTCCTTTGTTTGTCTATTATCCTGTTAATCGTGCTGTGGTGGATATTCCATTAAAGATACGTGGGAAACATCGTTTTGACCTGCTCGCAACTTATGATGATGCGCTCCGCAGCGGTGCAAATTTCAGGACTTTTTTTGAGTGGTTCCGGGAGAGAGAAGACCTTGAAAATGAAATCATGGTATCACGAAATCAACAGTGTAAACTCCCTGAACCGGATACACCGGTTATATATCAGGTTCCAGACCCTCAGTTAAACGCGGTCCGAAGTGCATTAACAGAATTTTTACAGGGGTTTTCAGATTTCACCATTCGAAGAAGTCCACTACGAATGGAGGTTAAGAAAAACGGAAAACGTTTAACAGTAAATCAACTTTCCGGTGGAGAACTGATCTTAATCGCGATGATAGGGGACCTGGCAAGACGAATGGCAATTGCGAACTCTGAGTCCACAAAACCGCTGGAAGGTTCAGGCATTGTTCTCATAGATGAAATCGACCTGCACCTGCACCCAAGATGGCAACGGATAATCGTACATAAGTTATTGGAGGTTTTTCCCAATTGCCAGTTCATTATATCCACCCATTCGCCGCATGTCATCACCCATGTGCAGCCGGAGAGTCTGTTCCTTCTTGAGCAAACGGATTCCGGCATTGTGGCAAGAAAGCCGAACGAGTCTTATGGGAAAAATGTGGATCGGGTACTTGAAGACCTTATGGGTCTGGAAACAACGCGACCTGACGAAGTAGCTTCTGATCTTCACAGTATTTTTGAGACAATCGACGCAGGGAAACTGAAAGAAGCACAAAAAATGATTGCTGAATTGGAGCAAAAAATTGGATATGATCCTGAATTGGTAAAGGCAGGAGTCCTCATCAAACGCAGGGAGCTGATTGGCAAATGAAACATATTGTCAAAGATCAGGATACTCCTGGATTTGATGAATGGAATGCACGTGCCAATGATGACTGGCAGCCAACTTATGAAGACTTGAGCGGCACAATAAAGGAGGAAGTAAAAAATTCTCTAATGAAGGAACAGGGTTATATTTGCTGCTACTGCGAGCGTCGGTTGACCGATGATGATTCCCATATTGAGCATTTCAATCCTCGAAGCAACAACGCTGCAAATCCTTTGGATTATACTAACATGCTCTGTTCCTGCCAAAACCGATTGGAACAAGGAGAGCCTCGACATTGTGGGCATTTAAAAGGCGATTGGTTTGACAACCAGCTCCTTGTTTCACCGTTAGATCCGGACTGTGAGGGGCGTTTTGCATATACCGCAGACGGCAAAATCCAGCCTGCCACGAAATCCAGTGATGCAGCAAGAATGACAATTGTGAAACTGGGATTGAATATTAATAAACTCTGCGCCCTTCGCAATAAAGCAATAGAGCCATTTTTGGATGAAAACTTAAGTGAGTAAGAATTTTCTCGATTTGTGAGTGGTTACCTCAGAAAAAATACGGGTGAAATGTTCGGAGAATTCTGGACGACTATCGATCATATATTTGTGCAAAATGTCTGGAATAAGGAACGCTAACAAGATTAGAAGTTTGGAATAATTTTATTTTTTAACCGAGTACAAGGATAGTTTACTGAAGTCATCAACCCCGCCCCCGAAAACCATATCACCAGATCCAGCCAACCGGATAACCAGAATGATCATACTATCAGGCGGAACCGGAACACCGAAACTCCTTTCAGGGATGAGAAGGATCATCCCGGAAGAAGAGATCACAGTGATTGTGAACACGGCAGAGGATATGTGGGTCTCTGGAAATCTCGTCTGCCCTGACATCGACACGGTTCTGTACCTGTTCGCAGACACAATCGATGCCGAAAAATGGTGGGGTGTCCACGACGACACATTCACAACCAACGATTCGCTGAAACGAGCCGGGCACCCTGAGATCATGCGGATCGGGGACAAGGATCGTGCAACTCATATCATGCGGTCAGACCTGCTCCGCGAGGGTAGCACCCTTACAGATGCGATCAGGGAACTGGCACGCTCATCCGGCATACGAGCCAACATTCTTCCGATGACCGACCGCCCTGTTGCAACACACATCACCACGCCGGAGTGCGAGATGCACTTTCAGGAGTATTGGATCACATATAAAGGCGATCCTGACGTACTTGACGTAAACATCCACGGCATCGACGATGCCGCGCCGGCTGAGGCAGTACTCTCTGCCCTTGATGACGACGATTCGGTCATCATCGGTCCGAGCAATCCGATAACAAGCATCGGTCCGATACTGAAACTGCCAGGGATGCGCGAGATTCTACGCGAGAAGATGGTGGTTGCGGTAAGCCCTATCATCGGGGATGCGCCTGTCAGCGGACCTGCCGGAAGACTCATGCGCGCATGTGGATACTGGGTGTCCTCGGCAGGCGTACTCGAATGTTACCGCGATCTTCTGGGCGATCTTCCTGATGTCTTTATAATCGACGATGAGGACATCGAGATCGGCATCGACGGTGACATCGAGATCGTGCGTGCAGATACGATGATGACATCTGTTGATAAGAGTGAGGCATTATCCAGACGAGTTGTTGATTCGTTTCGGAATCTGCCGGTATGAGCATCAAGGTAAGAGGGTGAGTTGGTAGTCCCGGTGAAAAGCTGGGTGACAGGGTTTATTAACACCAGCACCGATTCACATACATATCCGAAGCCAAGGGCCTGTGGCTTAGCCAGGATATAGCGCCGGCCTTCTAAGCCGGACGTCCCGGGTTCGAATCCCGGCGGGTCCGTAGAGATGCGAGCAAAAGAGATCAGGGGAATTGCACGTGAGACGCTCGAGTTCATACTCGAAGTGAGTAAATCCACTGCACCAAACGAATTCGCAGGGCTGTTGCGCGCGGAGGATGGGGTCATCACCGAAGTGGTCGTGCTGCCGGGAACCGAGTCGTCCGAGGTGAGCGCGGTCATGCACATCTACATGCTGCCGATGATCTCGGTCGCAGGCTCGGTGCATAGCCACCCGACACCAAATACCAGACCCTCTCAGCATGACCTGTCCCTGTTTACACGGACAGGCAACTGCCACATCATCGTCGGTTTCCCGTACAACGAGCATAGCTGGACGTGCTACGACGTCTATGGAGCACGGAGAAAACTCCCTGTCCTCGATGTCGACTTTGGCGACGTGTGATGCGGTGAAGTCTTAAGGATTCGTGGTATTTGCCACCATTCATGAATGCGCAGCATAGGCGCAGCCATCTCTTGGTGCTGATTTTATCACGAATTACACGAATCGAGTAGATCGGTGGAAATCACTGTATCATTAGATAGTGCCGATTCGTCCAAAGCGTGGGCATTCGTGTTCGATGCAAGTGCCAGAGCCCGGGTTGGAAGTCCCGTGAAATCCAAAAAGTTATTAAGAATCAGGACACATATATTAGTACATGATTCCAGAAGAGATAAAGAATTTTCTGTCTCATGAGGGGGGCAGTTCGCTAATTATACAGGGAAATCCGGGTAGCGGCAAAACCATTCTGGCACTTGAACTGATGGATGCGCTCCTGGATTGCAATCCCATGTATCTCACCACGAGGTTGACAAGTGATGCAGTGTACCGTTATTTTCCACGACTGCGTCAGAGACAGGAGGAGATTAATGTCATCGAATCGAGAGACACGTTTTGGGATAAATTTTTTACAAAGGCAGATTCCAACGAATTGCGTGTCGAAAGGGGCGCTTTTGAGATGTACGGGGCGCTTGACGATCCCGACAGGACTGATATAACCGAATTTGATAGGGTATGCGACCGGGTTGATGAGTTCCTGCCTGAAAGATCGTTGCTCGTACTGGACAGCATCGAAGGGTTGTGCGATAAATATAAAGTGAGCGAAAAGTTTTTCGTTGGCCTCATCAACCGATGCCTGATCGAACCTGCACATACCAAGGTCGTCATCGTCCTTGAGAAGATGGGGAAGACGGAGATTGACTATCTCGCAGACGGTGTGATCTCGATGCATCAGATGGATCGCGATGGCAGACGTATGCGGATGCTGTCCATCGATAAACTGCGCGGTACCGCTATAAACCAACCAAATTACTTGTTCACTCTGAAAAACGGGAGATTCCGGAGTTTTAATGCGTTTAAGACAATGTATCCGGAAGAGTACCTACCGTTTGAGCCGATCCCGAATACCAAGACTCATTATTCGACTGGAAACAGTGATCTGGATGAGATATTCGGAGGATACCGGATCGGGAGTTATATCCTGCTGGAAACGGGTGAGAATGTCGATAATTTCTTTTACACGCTGCCGATGCTGACCGCTGCAAACATTGTGAGCCAGGACGGTAGCGCGGTTATACTCTCGGTCAGCGGTGCAGGACCGAGCGAGGTCAAGAACAACGTCTTTGAGTACGGGTTGAGCGATAAATTGAACTCATTTCGGGTCGTGACCGAGGAGAATCCCGAAGAGCCAGTAACCGAGGATTTCGTCGTGGCTTATGACAAGGAACGCGTCTCAAGCAACTTCAATATACTTGAGAGGGAGATTGCGAAACTGCGGGCAGAGCGAGGCGGAGACGTGGTGAAGATCGTGGACTACGAGATTCTTGAGACGATGCTCGACATGCAGGCGCTTAAAAGGACGATCCTATCAGATAAGAAGTATACCGCTGCGAATAAGATCCTGACGATAGCGATATGCAAACACAGCATCGCGCCCGAGGTCAAGAAAACGCTTGCGAACATCTCAGATATCCATATAAGAGTCAATAAATATAATGACACAATGGTACTCTATGGCGAGAAGCCGACGACGAGTGTATATGTGATCGAACCTGATGTCAGACGCGGATACAAGGACGTCAAACTGACCTTGATGCGATGAAGGGTGTTTACGGGTTTAAGGTATGTCCATTCTGCGGTGGGTCGGTAGAATATGCCGGGATTGCGAGCGGGCATATATTTCCAGCAGCGCACATGGGCCAGATGTATTTGTGCAACAGATGTGGGTATAAGGGAAGTTTCATTCTTGAGATGGATGATGCGGAAGAGGTTAAGGAGGGCCAGGTGGAATGTCAACAGCTCAGGGAGGCGGGGAAGTTGAAAACCCCGTCTTTCGGATTTCCGGATAAATGGACATGGTTCTGGAGGGCTTATCTGGCTTTGCTGATGGTGATATTGGTATTTGGTTCATGTGCGAATCTATATGGGATGTTTCGATAGGAACTCATGCCAAACTTCTGCAAATCCGTTACAAACAGGAAGCAACGACAGATATATGTGTGATTGAACTCGATGTCTCAATGTAAATATAAGGACGTTAAACTGACCCCGGTGAGATAATGTACACATTTATAGCACTACTTATAATATATGTCGCAGCGTTGATCGCTGTCGGGTGGCATTTCGCAAAGAAGCAGCGGACGATGACAGATTTCTGGATTGCAGGACGAGAGATTGGGGCAGGGAACATCGGGATGTCCGCCGCGGCATCGTGGCTCACTGCGGGAGCCTTGTTTCTTGTTACAGGGATGTTCCTCTTCATAGGCACCGGATCGATCTGGATATTTGTTGCGCCAAATATTATCGCGCTTGCTGCAATTGCGCTCCTCGTCCCGCGGATCAAGCGGCTCCCGTCACTGACCCAGCCGGAACTGATCGAACTTCGGTACGGTCCCCTGCTGCGTGCGCCGATTGCGATAGCAATCACGATCGTGATGATCCTCTTCGCAGTCACCGATTTCAAGGGGTTCGGCTACGTCCTCTCCGTATTCTACGGCATCCCTCAGATATATGCCGTGCTGATCATGGTGGTTGCAATCTCGCTCTATGTGACGCTTGGCGGCCTTCGGGCGGTGATATGGACAGATGCAATCCAGTTTGTATTCCTTGCCGCGCTTGCACTTCTGATCGGGGCTGCAGCACTCTACATACCGGTGCAGAATACTGGTGTTGCTGTATCCGACCTTTTTGCCGGAATGGGTGCCGGTTTCTGGGATATCTTTGCGCTCGGCGGGATCGTTGGAGTGTTTATCATGATGATCGCGATGCTTCCGGGATGGATTACAGAGCATGACCCGTGGCAGCGTGTGTGGGCGGCAAGGGATGTGAAATCGGCGCGATATGGGATGATGCTCGGTTCAGTGCTGATCGCTGTCGTATTCTTTGCCTGTTTCCTTGCAGCAATCGGGCTTAATGCCTTATATCCAGCGCCCACCAACATGCCTGCTGCCGAACAAATATACATCATATTCATCCAGGACACATTCCCGCCAGCCGCAATCGCTGTAATTGCGATAGGATTTGCCGCAGCCGCAATGTCCTGCGCAGACACGTTTGCAACATCAGGTGCATCCTGCATATCAAGGGACATATACCAGCGGTTCATCAAGCCGGGTGCGACGATGAAGGAGATGCAGACAGTGAACCGCGCGCTAATCGTCGTGATGCTCATAATCTCTGCCACAATCTCGATGCACGTAGAGACGATACTCGATGCAGTCATCATGGCGACCGTCGTCGGTACATCGTCATACTTCTTCCCGATCATGGGTGCGCTCTTCTGGAGACGCGCAACCGCGAAAGGCGCGCTTGCCGGACTCGTGATCGGCGGCACTGCTCAGGTCGGACTGATCATCGCAGAGGCTACATACCTCGGAAACCTCGCCGATATATCGCCATTTTTGATCGAGCATGGCGTCCTCATAGCTGTATCGCTAAGCGCAATCTCATATATCGGGGTGTCGCTCGTAACAAAGCGACCTGGTGACCACAATCTTGCGCCGTTCTTCCCGGATGTGGCAGAGCATTTCATAAGGAAGGGCGCGGCGTCGGTGGATCTGGGCGACCCGGAATACGCGCGGTTCAGAAGAGATGTCGAGAAGCAGGTGTCCGGAGAGCGCGTGCATCTGAGCGCTGTTGTCAGAACAAAGCACGTGTTCGACTGGCGCGAACTGATCTTAAAACTTGCAGATACGCGCGCATGGATTACACCGAGTGGCGTTGAGGTTGCATACCGAATGTCAAGCACGGATATGCTTGCATGTCCAAGAATCGTGCATGGCGGCGAGGATCAGGTCTGGATCTTCGCTGAACCGCCCGCGGATCAGGAAGATGAGATCATGCTAGAGATGTTTGCCGCGCGCCATGAGATTAGAGGGGCGCTCGCTTAGTATTCCACAAACTGACTGCCAGCGCTTCGCAGACGCGGCTCTTCGAGAATCACGGTCTTCTCAGGGTCCTTGAATGTACTGCCTATCTCGTAGCAGCCCTTTCCATGTTTTTCTGCGATCTGCATCGCGGAATCTACTTCGTCAGCGGGCAGGACGATGCAGAACCCAACCCCCATGTTATAGACCTGATACATCTCTGCCGCACTCACGGGTCCGTGTTTCCGAATCAACTCAAATATCTGAGGCGTTTTTGGCAGATTATCGATCTTAAACCCGCAGTCCCTGCTGACCCTCCTGAGATTTAAGAACCCGTCGCCGGTTATATGAGCAAGCGATCTCAGATCCAATCCGGAATCGAGCATCCCTCTAATCTCGCTTACATAGATATTCGTTGGTTCGAGCAGTTCCTCGCCGACTGTTCTTCCAAGTTCGTCAACATACTCATCCACTCCAAACTTGCCCAGAATAGCCTTCCTTGCAAGCGTCATCCCGTTGCTGTGTATCCCTGAACTCACCAGACCGAGTATCTTGTCCCCTTCTTCGATTGTATCTCCGGTGATGATCTTATCCTTCGAAACGATGCCGACCCCCATCCCTACGAGGTCGAATCCCCTGTTCTCGCGGGGTCCCCTGATCATCTCTGGCATGATCGCGATCTCCCCACCAGAGAGTGTTACCCCTGCCTGCCTGCATCCTTCCACAACGCCTTCTACGATACTCTCGAGAAGAGCTGGGTCAGGTTCCTGCACTGCTATGTAATCGACCATCGAGATTGGTAGAGCGCCAACGCAGAGTATGTCGTTTACGTTCATAGCAACACAATCGATGCCGACTGTGTCGTACTTTTCCATCTCCTGCGCAATAAAGACCTTTGTCCCGACTCCATCGGTCTTGACCGCCATTGCTCTGCCATCCCCTATGTCGATAACTCCTGAGAAATGTCCTATAGGGATTGCGGGTTTTCCTATGGAGTCTCTGAAGTCAAATGTCCCTTTGCAAAGTTGCACGATCCTCTGCAATGCGATCTCTACTTTTCCGGTATCAGCGCCAGCAGTCTGGTAGGTAACATAATCATCCATATTCTACTGATATAATCTGAAAAACTAAAAGGGTATTGATCCTGACATCCTATGATCTCCGACCGGCAGTGGGGTTTTGTACACAATTTTGTGTACGGTTATTAGGAGGTGATCCAGCCGCAGATTCCCCTACGGCTACCTTGTTACGACTTAACCCTCCTTGCGAAGCCCAGATTCGAATCCCCCATCAGGAAGACCCTCATCCAAACCTCACTCAGATGGTTTGACGGGCGGTGTGTGCAAGGAGCAGGGACGTATTCACCGCGCTGTGTTGAAACGCGATTACTACGGATTCCAGCTTCATGAGGGCGA
>QMVM01000077.1 GCA_003661105.1 Methanosarcinales archaeon
AGCATTGAGGAGTCAGAAGGATCTCCAAAGGTTTCTGAAGGTATTGAGTCTGAATACAAGGATATTTTGAATTACTGCGTATTCGCGCTGATAAAATTACGCGACGAAAAAACGGTCTGAATATGGCTGTAGTGAAATGAATCGGTGATTGACACAAAGGAGATACACCAATTGGAAGTTCCTGATTTATTTTTTGGATTATTATTTATATCGTGCGTAGTGTTGGGTGCATTATCTAACATCCTGGAAGATTGCACACTCACGCCCTACGAAAATTGGAAAGGGAAGAGATACATACGGATAGAAAACCACGAGTCTTTGAAAAGTCTAATCGAAGGATTTTGGCGGCTTTTTAATTTCTTCCGAGTGGGTATGGGTGTGACAAAGGAGATTAACAATAACAGAGGACGTGGGGAGCACAGAGAGCTGCTGTTTTCTCTGGGTCCTCGGTGTTATCTGTGGTTTTTCCAGAACCCATTTCAGAAGATGCTAAAAAGTCTCAGGTTTTGTTTGGATTGGGGGATTTTTAAGTGTTGTACAATACCATTTATTAATATCGGGGGCGATCTGATCGAGATATCTCGCGAAATTTATGGTTTGATAGTGAAAAACGAGAATGATTTTAAGAAAGCGTCGAACCGGCTTTGATGCATTATCACAATTATGAACATTATATGCTTTGATCTGGAAGGTCCGCTGTCGCCGCAAGACAATGCCTACGAGGTAGCATCCTTAATCGAGAATGGGGATGAGATATTCGAGATGCTGAGCCGATACGACGACGTACTGGCGCTTGCGGGCCGCGAAAATTACGAGCCAGGTGATACGCTTGCGCTCATCGTCCCGTTCCTGCTTGTGCACGGGATCAGGGAAGAGGATATTACAGAGATTTCCTCGCGTGCACGGATCGTATCTGGCGCAAAGGACCTGATTGCGAGATTGAAAGGAGATGGTTGGGATGTGCACATCATCTCGACAAGTTATGAGCAGCACGCCTACCAGATCGGTGCGGAGCTTGGCGTTTCTAGAGATCATATCGCATGTACGCGCCTCAACCTTGAGGATTTGCGCGGGAGACTCACAGATGACGATATCGCTTGCATACGCGATATCGAGGAGGAGATTCTCAGCACCGGTGACGAAGAGGCGGTGTTTCAGAGATTGGATGATTTCTACTTTGGCGAACTGAAAGAGACCGCGCTTGGTGATATCTTCTCACAGGTGCGGGTGGTCGGAGGCGCACGCAAGGTCCGGGCGATGGAAGAGATCGCGGCCAGCCATGGCATGACGCCCGGTGACGTGGTCGTTGTCGGGGATTCGATCACCGACTTTGCGATGCTCGGGTGTGTACGGGATGCGGGCGGGATCGCGATCGTTTTTAATGGCAACGAGTACGCAGTCCCTTATGCGAACATCGCGCTCTCGGGAACCGATATCGGGCTTTTACGGGAGTTTGCGCTGGCGTGTGCATGCGGCGATGATGCAATCGAACTGGCACGCACGCTCGAGCATGACTATAGACGCGATCCGCGGGTTGATTGCCTCGCCAGTGCGGATGCGGATAAGATCGCAGATGTCGTGGAGGCGCACAAGCAGTTTCGGAAACTGGTTCGCGGCGAGGCTGCGAAACTGGGATGAATGCGGCAGTATGTTTTGGGGGGAGTGCTATGCCGGGTATGGTAATACTCGTTGTTCTGTTCTAGATTACCCATGCTTTGCGTGCTTATGCCGGATATGCCTGCAATGCACCCACACGACAACGTTAATATGCCGCACCCTATAACGGTATGTAGAGGATCAAGAAAATGGCACGATTTGAAGAAGCAGAAAACAAACTGCTGCGTAAGAAGATATGCATGAAATGCAACGCACGCAATCCGATCCGGGCGACCAGATGCCGGAAATGCGGCTACAAACATCTGCGCATGAAGTCGAAGGAAAGTAGAGGATGAGCACAGAGCAGTATCTCGATGACGTTATAAAACGGGATGGCGCGGCGCACCTCACCCTGATCGATCCGGATGCAGGATCCCCTTCCGCGGCATCCGAGATCGCAGAGGCGGCGGCAAAAGCCGGCAGCAGCGCAATCATGATCGGCGGCTCGGTCGGCGCATCCGGTGACGTCCTCGATGAGACACTGCGTGCGATCAAGGAGGTGACTGATCTCCCGACCATCCTGTTTCCAGCAAGTGCATCCGGGATCAGCAGATACGCAGACTCCATATTCTTTATGAGTCTATTAAATTCAAGGGATGTTGGTTATCTGATCACCAACCAGATGATTGGCGCAAAAGCCGTCTTAGATTACGGAATCGAGCCGATCCCGATGGCATACATCATCATAGAGCCTGGCGGCACAGCCGGATGGGTCGGGGATGCGAAACTGATCCCGAGAGAGAAGCCTGAACTTGCAGTGGCGTACTCGCTTGCAGGAAAGTTTCTTGGCATGCGATACACCTACCTGGAGGCTGGTTCCGGTGCGTCAGACCCTGTGCCGCCGGAGATGATCCGCGCTGTTAAGAGGGGGGGCTGCGAGACACTTGTGGTCGGAGGCGGGATCAGAAGCGCGCAGGCTGCAAGAGCCGCGGCGGAAGCCGGCGCAGACATTATCGTGACCGGCACCGCGGTCGAAGAGACATCAGAGATACAGGGAACGATTACCGAATTTGTTAATGCGATAAAAAAGTGATAATATGACTACTGAGATACCACCACAAGTACAGCATCAACTTGCGCAACTTCAGCAGGTTCAGCAGCAGGCGCAGGCGCTTGCATCACAGAAGGCGCAGGTGACATCAGCACTCAACGAGGCCGAGATGGCTCTTGAAGAACTTTCGAAACTCGATGATGACGCAGTGATTTACAAGAATGTCGGACAGCTCCTGATCAAGGGCGAGCACGATTCTGTTGCAACAGAACTTACTGAAAAGAAGGATACGATGGAACTTCGGATGCGCACGCTCGAAAAGCAGGAAGAGCGCATCCAGAAACGGTTCCAGCAGTTGCAGGAGCAGTTGCGCAGTGCGATCGGCGGCGGCGGCGCTGGCGGCGGAATGGCATAATCGGTTAAAGCAGGGAATTTATATACTCCGCAAGTCCAATTTAGAACTCTATATGACCGCCGCAGAGGGTATAGAGGGTACAGAGTTTTCAAATCGATCCTCCATACCCCCTGTGTCCTCTGTTGTTGTATTTCCTACACTGTCTTTTTTTGAGATGTTCGCGCAACCGACATCTTTACATACCCAGGGCACAAACTATACTATAATTGGAACGTACATCCAAAAACAATGCCCATTATGCAGGAATTCCAAACGGTGTAGCCATGTCTCAGACAACGATCGACCAATTAAACGTGCTCCTCGCGGATATGACCGCTCGCGTCGATTGCATACGAGGGGTTGTCATATCATCCGCAGACGGCCTTAAGATAGCAGATCGATTCCGTGATCACTCTTATGATACGCCGATTGTTCATGCGATAAGCGCATCAATAGTCGGTCTGGCAAACAAATCCGTCCACAATCTCGGCTTGCCCCCCTCTGATCGCGTCGTGATTTATACCGGCGAAGGGATTGTTACAGTCTTCAATCTGGGCAATGCTTCGCTGTTAACACTGCTCGACCCGGGCGCCAATGTCGGACTGGTTATGATTGAACTGCAACATGCCGCCGAAAAGGTCAAAAAGGTTATGAGGTTATAAGGTGAAGACAAAGGTATGGAACCGGACGAGGATATGAACATCCCGATATACCCAAGGGCTGGTGATCTGGTGTTACTGATGAACTCGCTTGTCGATGTGATCGGCAAAGGGAGCGCGGGTATTTTATATAATTTTGGTAAGCAGCTCGCAGAGAGATATCACGCGCACATGAGCATACCAAAAGGCCTCGATCCTGATACAATCTTTAAGAATATCTTAAGCAGCATGATGTTTTCCGACTGGTTCACAAAGATGGAGATCGATAGAAGCGATGGATTTGTTGTTACGCTGCATAGTGCCTTCGAACTGGATGCGGACGAGGATAACTGCAATTTTATCCGTGGTTTTCTTGCCGGGCTCTCATCGAGCATCTACCACACACCATACACCTGCAAGGAGAGCCGTAATCCTGAGAAAGTTAGCGTCTTCGCGCTCACCGCGCGGAATTCTTCTATGAATTATTAATCAATTGCCGCCCATGCCGGCAGCCATCCTGATTTTGGGGGATTAGCTTAAATTTGCGTAACTCAATGAAGCGCAGCGGTAGAGACCTGCCCTGTTTCGAAAAACCGGACCGAAACCACAACATATTTTTACCACCCTGCCAAACAACCATCATGGAAAAACCGGTCATCGCAATCATGCGTCCTGACATGCATCTCGATTCCTCGGTCGCGCTTCTACATTCTCGTGGCTTTGACGTGATCGCGGCACCGATGATCGAACTTCGGGATAATCACGACGGTAATTTCGACGGGTTTGTAGAGCGCGTGCTCGCCTGCGAATCGGATATCGTGATATTCACCAGCGCAAACGGAATCGCATTCATGCTGCAGAAGATCGATGACCCTGAGCGTTTCGTTCATACACTTAACCAGACATCTGTTGTTGCCATCGGATCAAAGACGAAGAGAGCACTTGAAACGCGGAGCATAAACGTCTCTCTGATGCCGGATTCATACAGTTCGAAGGGGATCGCTGATATGTTGCGCGGCACGGACAACAAGACCGTAGAAGTGGTGCGGAGTACGCACGGCGATCCCGCGCTGATCACAGAACTGAGGAGTTCCGGGGACGGGGTTCTGGTGCACGAGACTGCGGTGTATAAACTGGTGCTTCCGGATGACGGCAGGCAGCAGCGAATGATCGAGGATGCGCTTAACAGGAAGATCGACGTCTTCGCATTCACCAGTGCGATGACCGTCCACAACTTCATGACGGTCGCACGATCGATGGGCGCAGAGGAGGAAATCGTGAACGTGCTATGTGAGAGGGTCGTTGCAGCGATCGGAGATCCCACTGCAGATGTCCTTTCCGGCTATGGTGTCAGTGTGGATGTGATGCCAGAGAAGTTCACGTTTGAAGACATGGTCGATGCAATCATGTTTATGTGCCGTCAAACCAATTAAGCGATATGGAGCGGTGCATCGCAATCGCAAAAAAAGACCTTACTGCCGAGTTTAGAACCAAGCAGATGCTAAACTCTATGCTCATGTTTGCGTTCCTTATTATATTGATTTTCAGTTTTTCATTTTCAGATTTGCGCGGCAGTCACGACCGGATCACCGAACTGGCTCCAGGTGTGCTCTGGATTACGTTTATGTTTGCAGGCATGTCGGGACTGTCCAGATCGTTCGCTCTTGAGCAGGAGGAGAACTGCATCGAAGGTCTGAAACTCTGCCCGGTCGATCGCAGCGCCATCTATGTCGGTAAGTTGCTTTCCAATCTCGTGCTGATGTTGATCGTGGAGGCGGTCACCATACCGATATTTATGGTTCTATTTACTTATTCAATACCAAACCTGCTCTGGCTGGCACTTGTCATGCTGCTCGGCACGATCGGGTTTCTCGCTGTCGGCACGCTCTTATCGGCACTGACCTTAAACGCACAGACAAGAGAGATTCTGCTCCCAGTGATACTTATTCCGGTGTTATTTCCTCTGATCCTGGTGCTAGTGCCTGCGACTGTCAATGTGCTCACATATACAAGCGCGATCCCTCAAATCCGACTGCTCTGTGTGTACGATATCGTCTTCTTCCTGCTATCGCTGATCGCTTTTGAGTATGCGATCGAGTGAGTGGGGAAGTGAGACAATATTGATCTAAAAAGCCATTTACACGGTTAATCTGCGTAATTCGTGTTAATCAGCGATGAATAAAAACTTTTAGCCACCGACTGCGACAGCAGCGGCGAAACCATTAACGCTGATTCCATTGTGTAACTTTAGGGATCAAGTTTATATATAATTATCTCGATAAAAATCTCTCTGCAGTATGATCGTGGGGACACTGCGTAATAAAAAAGGGACGTCAATTCACGAGCGGATCATGACGGTTCTGGCAACATGGGCGCAGCAGGGACTCAATAGTCTCCAGATGATGAGGGCGAGACTGAGCGGCTAAACACGTACAAACTATCAAATGGGCTGAAACCATGGCATGGAACTGTGTGCATCCTGCAGTCCATCTTATCGAGAAAATTTACCGGAAAGGAGTGAAATTAACAAAATGAACGATGAAAATCTGCGAAGAGCGGGTCAAAAGATTGGGGAATTTACCAAAGTGGGATGTCGCCATCGAGCCTGCATTCTGGTAAGTTATTTATTGGGGCTTACCTAACCCCCTCAAACAGATGCGAAAACTGTGCCTGCGCACGCAGATAATCACCAAACCCGCACACTTAAGTACAGAGCCTGCATGTAAGGACCTCCTCTTTTCTGTGTATGGTTCGCGTCTTTACATACACCTCTACAACGCCCTACCCCTGACCAACTGAGTCATGGTAACCACCTGCACCACCCTATCCGGACAGCCACATCCAAACCCAATACCATCAGCTATATCCTTTTATCCAATCGCCGCCAACACCAGAGTCATGGGAATGACCATCGCTGAAAAGATCCTTGCAGCACACGCCGGTAAAGAGCGCGTATCGCCAAAAGAGATCGTAGACGCAAAGATCGATTATGTCATGGTAAACGACGTGACCGGGCTTCCTGCGTTCGAGGTCTTCGAAGAGTTCGGTACCAAACCGATCCTTGAGAAGTCGGTGCTGATCCAGGATCATTACGTGCCAAACAAGGATGTGGCATCGGCAGAGCAGGCAAAGTCGATGCGCGAGTTTGCTAAAAGATTCGGGATCCCGAATCATTTCGATGTCGGCAGGGGCGGCGTCTGCCACCAGATCATGATAGAAGAGGGGTTTTCCGCCCCCGGACGGCTGATCGTGGGCGCAGACTCGCATACGTGCAGTTACGGCGCACTCGGCGCACTCTCGACAGGTATCGGCTCATCGGAAGCCGCATCCGCAATGGCGACTGGAGAACTGTGGTTTAGGGTTCCTGAGACGCAGAAGTTCGTCGTTGACGGAGAACTTGGCAAACACGTGATGGGAAAAGATATTATTCTTCACATTATAGGGGATATCGGAGTTTCCGGTTCTCTTTACAGATCGATGGAGTTTTACGGCTCTGCAATCGAGTCACTCCATCTATCAGACAGGATCACGATCTCGAACATGGCGATCGAGGCAGGCGCAAAGTGCGGGATCATCCCGCCGGATGACGCGGTCTTCGATTACCTCAAGAACCGTGTCATCGGAGAGTATTCGCCGGTTTACGCAGATGAGGATGCGGAATATGAGGATACGTTCGAATATGCTGCTTCCGAGATCGTGCCGGTGGTTGCGACGCCGCATCTTCCTGAGAACGTGACTCCGGCATCCGAAATCGATGTGCAGATCGATCAGGCATATCTTGGATCATGCACCAATGGCAGGATCGAGGACCTGCGTGCGGCAGCAGCAGTTTTCAAAGGGGCTTCGAAGAGTGTACACCCTGATGTCAGGATGATCGTGGTTCCGGCAAGCAAAAGCGTTTTTGAGCAGGCGATGCGGGAAGGACTTATCGGGATATTCATGGATGCGGATGCTTATGTCTCGGGACCGACGTGCGGCGCATGTCTCGGCGGTTACATGGGCGTGCTTGCAGAGGGTGAGCGGTGCATCAGCAGCACGAACCGCAACTTCATCGGCAGGATGGGGCATCCGAATTCAGAGGTCTATCTTGCGAACCCGGCAGTGGTTGCAGCAAGCGCGATTACCGGGCGGATAACCGATCCCGAAGATCTTTTGGAGGGGTGATTGCGATGGAAAAATATATCAAAGGTAGAGTATGGCGATTTTCAGAGAACGTGGACACCGATCAGATCATTCCAGCGATATATCTCGTGACTGGTGATCGGCAGGAACTTGCAAAGCACGCATTCGAGAACGTGAGACCTGACTTTGCAAGAGACGTCAAAGAAGGCGACATCATCGTTGCCGGACCCAATTTCGGCAGCGGGTCATCAAGAGAACATGCGCCACGCGCTCTACTGGGTGCCGGGATCAAGTGCGTGGTTGCGCCGAGTTTCGCACGGATATTTTACCGAAACAGCATCAACATCGGGCTGCCACTTGTCGAGTGCGATGTCGATGCAGCAGATGGGGACGTTCTTGCTATCGATTTCGAGGACGGGAAGATCGTGAATACGAATACCAGCGCGGGATACACATTCCCATCGCTTCCTGATTTTCTGGTAGATCTGCTCGATGTCGGGCTTATCGAGAATACGAAGAGGAAACTTATGAGAACAGGATGAAGGACCCTGTCAACAACTTCGAAATCCCTCCGGAATGGATAAAGCGTGCTACATTCCCTGAAGACGAACTGAGCGCAGGCATAGCAAGTGGACGGCTCGTGCTGCTTGCTGACGGCTCGGTGTTGCGGCGCGGGTATACCACGGGAACGACTGCAACAGCAGCGGCAAAGGCGGCTGTGCTCTCTCTCAAACACACAATCGAGCAGGTCACCGTCCTGACGCCGGCTGGAATCGAGGTGACGCTGCCGGTCTCAGCATCAGGCGGCAGGGCGTCTGTGATCAAGGACTGCGGGGATCACGGGTTCGATGTCACAGGCGGGATCGAGATCGTGGCAGAAGTGCATGAATCGGACGGTGCTGGTAATGCTGGTAATGCAGACACTGCTGATAATACAGACAATGCTGATAAT